>NZ_JBHXRX010000015.1:31230-106007 GCF_042714995.1 Streptomyces sp. NPDC058665 | reverse complement strand
TGCGGCGCGCCCCCGGCCCCCGGACCATCCCCCCCTCCGCCCCCCCACCCCTGACCCCACCCACCCTCAAAACTCCCCACACCCAGCGGGCCCCCCCCCCGCCCACCCCCGCGGCGCCCCGCCCCTCTTTCGTCTCGCGGGGGTGGTGCGTGCCGTCAGAGCTTCACGCGAACGTCGTTGCGCAGCTTGGCGGTTGTGGCGGCGGCATCGTCCAGCGAGCCGGCCTTGCCCGTTATGGCGCTCGCCATGTCGATCGGCATGGTGAAGCCCAGGGTGGAGTGGTCGCCCCAGATGCAGATCGGGAAGCTCACCTCGGACGGGCCCTCGGACTCGCCCGTCTTCATCTTCGCCGACTGGCACTTCAGCACGGCTCCGTCGAGGCCCTCGGGCTCGAAGGACTCGGCGTTTCCGTCGAACGCGGGAACGTCCTCGTCGCTCTCCTTTTCCGACTCCGACTTGAGGTAGGCGAACATGGCGTCGACGGCCTTCTCCGGGTCGTCGATCTCGCCGTACACGCCGCCGAACTGGAGCAGCTTCCCGGCCAGCGGGTTGTCCTCCGAGCCCGACTGGTACCCGGCGTTGACGTCCTTCGCGTTCTTGACGCCCCACTTCTCGGCGTCCTTGAGGTCGTCCTTGGTCATGCCGCCGGTGTCGTTCTCGCTGCCCTCGCTCTTCTTGTACTCGCCGTCGATCACCGTCGCCGGCGTGATCAGCTTGTGCGGGCCGTCGTCGGCGACTTCGCTGCTGCCTCCGCCCACCAGGAAGTACGCCCCACCGCCGATCACCGCGAGTGCCACGATGACCGCGCCGATGATCAGGCCCGTCTTCTTCTTCGGTGCGCCCTGCGGCGGCGGGAAGCCCGGGGCTCCGCCGTACGGGGGCTGCTGCGGCGGCTGGCCGTACGGGCCCGGCTGCTGCGGCTGGCCGTAGCCCTGCTGGGGGACTCCCTGGGGCGCTTGCTGCGGGTACCCGTAACTGGGCTCCGCCTGCGGCGGCTGCTGCGGGTACCCGTAGCCGGGCTGGCCCTGCGGCGGCTGCTGTCCGTACGGTCCGGGCTGGCCCTGGGGCTGCTGCCCACCGTACGGGCCCGGCTGGTTGTAACTCATGTGCTCTGTCCCCTCCAGATGCTTATGCGTATCCGACATCCTGACTGAAGGAGTGGCGTCATGGACCATCGGGGGCGCACCGTTACCGAACTATCCCGTTTCAGTGCGGAGCTGTGACGGCTCTAAACTGTGCGGGTGACCGAGAACTCTCAAGCGCAGCCCGCAGCCAACCCTGAACTGCCGACCCAGTACGCGCCGGCCGAGGTGGAGGGGAAGCTGTACGAGCGCTGGGTAGAACGCGGCTACTTCGAGGCTGACGAGAAGAGCGGGAAGCCGCCGTACACGATCGTCATCCCGCCGCCGAACGTCACCGGCAGCCTGCACCTCGGCCACGCCTTCGAGCACACGATCATCGACGCCCTGACCCGCCGTAAGCGCATGCAGGGCTACGAGACGCTGTGGCAGCCCGGCATGGACCACGCCGGTATCGCCACGCAGAACGTCGTCGAGCGGGAGCTGGCGAAGGAGGGCAAGTCCCGGCAGGACCTGGGGCGTGAGGCCTTCGTCGAGCGCGTCTGGCAGTGGAAGGAAGAGTCCGGCGGCCAGATCTCCGGTCAGATGCGCCGTCTTGGCGACGGAGTCGCCTGGTCCCGTGAGCGGTTCACGATGGACGACGGGCTGTCCGCGGCCGTTCAGACCATCTTCAAGCGGCTCTTCGACGACGGACTGATCTACCGCGCCGAGCGCATCATCAACTGGTGCCCGCGCTGTCTCACCGCGATCTCCGACATCGAGGTCGAGTACCAGGACGACGACGGAGAGCTGGTCTCCATCAAGTACGGCGACGGGGACGAGACGCTCGTCGTCGCCACCACCCGCGCCGAGACGATGCTGGGTGACACCGCCGTCGCCGTCCACCCGGACGACGCGCGCTACGCCCACCTGGTCGGCAAGCGGATCAAGCTGCCGCTCACCGACCGTACGATCCCGGTCGTCGCGGACGAGCACGTCGACCCCGAGTTCGGCACGGGCGCCGTCAAGGTGACCCCCGCCCACGACCCGAACGACTTCGAGATCGGCCGCCGCCACGACCTGGCCAACATCACGGTCATGGACGAACGGGCCGTCATCACGGCGCCCGGCCCCTTCCGGGGGCTCGACCGCTACGAGGCACGCTCCACCATCGTCGCGGCGCTCCGCGCGGAGGGCCGGATCGTCGCCGCGAAGCGGCCGTACGTCCACTCCGTCGGCCACTGCTCGCGCTGCAAGACGACCGTCGAGCCCCGTCTCTCGCTCCAGTGGTGGGTCAAGGTCGGCCCGCTCGCCAAGGCTGCCGGCGACGCCGTCAGGGACGGCCGGGTCGCGATCCATCCCAAGGAGATGGAGTCCCGCTACTTCGCGTGGGTCGACAACCTCAACGACTGGTGCATCTCACGGCAGTTGTGGTGGGGCCACCGGATTCCCGTCTGGCACGGTCCGGACGGCGAGACCGTCTGCGTCGGCCCGAACGACGAGCCGCCGACCGGCGAGGGCTGGAGCCAGGACACGGACGTCCTGGACACCTGGTTCTCGTCCGGTCTCTGGCCCTTCTCCACGCTGGGCTGGCCCGAACAGACCCCGAGCCTGGAGAAGTTCTATCCGAACTCGGTCCTGGTCACCGGCTACGACATCCTCTTCTTCTGGGTCGCCCGGATGATGATGTTCGGTCTGTACGCGATGGACGGCACCCCGCCGTTCCACACCATCGCGCTGCACGGCATGGTCCGTGACCAGTTCGGCAAGAAGATGTCGAAGTCCTTCGGCAACGCGGTCAATCCGCTGGACTGGATGGACACGTACGGGTCCGACGCGGTCCGCTTCACGCTCGCCCGGGGAGCCAACCCTGGTGTCGACGTGCCCATCGGCGAGGACTGGGTCCAGGGCTCCCGTAACTTCGCCAACAAGATCTGGAACGCCACCCGTTTCGCCATGATGAACGGCGCCACGGTCGAGGGCCCCCTGCCCGGTGCCTCGGAGATGTCCGCCACCGACCGGTGGATCCTCTCGCGGCTCAACGAGACCGTCGCGCAGGTCGACGCGTACTACGAGGACTATCAGTTCGCGAAGCTCAGCGACGCCCTCTTCCACTTCGCGTGGGACGAGGTCTTCGACTGGTACGTCGAGCTGTCCAAGACCACGTTCTTCGCGGGTGGCGAGCAGGCCAAGGTCTCCGGGCGGGTCCTCGGTGAGGTCCTGGACGTCACCCTGCGCCTGCTGCACCCGGTCGTCCCGTTCGTCACCGAGACGCTGTGGACGACGCTGACCGGCAAGGAGTCGGTGGTCATCGCCGACTGGCCCGCCGACTCGGGCTTCCGGGACCCGGCCGCCGAGCGGGAGATCGAGCAGGTCCAGCAGGTGGTCACCGAGGTCCGCCGGTTCCGCGCCGACCAGGGTCTCCAGTCGGCCCAGAAGGTCCCCGGCCGGCTCGACCTGTCCGCCACCCCGCTCGCCCCGCACGAGGCGGCGATCCGGCAGGTGCTGCGGCTCCAGGCGGCGGGTGACGGCTTCCAGGCGACCGCGACCCTGCCGGTCGCCGGTGCCTCGGTGGAGCTGGACCTGTCCGGCACGATCGACGTCGAGGCGGAGCGCAAGCGCCTGACGAAGGACCGGGACGCGGCCGAGAAGGAGAAGCAGCAGGCCACGGCGAAGCTCGGCAACGAGGCGTTCCTCGCGAAGGCCCCGGACAACGTGGTCGACAAGATCCGCGGCCGGCTGGCCAAGGCCGAGGCGGACATCGAGCGGATCACGGCCCAGCTCGCGGCTCTCCCGGAGAGCTGACGGCCGCGGGAGGTTCCCTACGGGGCGGGGGCGGCATCAGTGTCGTACCCGCTCCGTAGACTGGTCCCGTGAGCGAGCACCAGCCCGACCAGCCTGACCAGCCCGGCGAGTACGACGAGGATTTCGACGACATCGTCCACGCCGAGACGACCCGCGACCCCGACCTCGCCGTGATCGAGGCCGGAAGCCGTACGCTGCGCGCCCGGACGGGCCCCGCGGGCGGCGACGCCGTTCCGGCCCGGCCCACCGACCCGGAGGTCGACAAGGCGCTGCGCGCCGTCGAGCAGGAGCTGGCCGGCCGCTGGGGCGAGACCAAGCTGGAGCCCTCGGTCACCCGCATCGAGGCGCTGATGAACGTGCTCGGCGACCCCCAGCGGGCGTATCCGTCGATCCACATCACCGGCACCAACGGCAAGACGTCCACGGCCCGCATGATCGAGGCGCTGCTCGGCGCCTTCGACCTGCGCACCGGCCGTTACACCAGCCCGCACGTCTCCTCGGTCACCGAGCGGATCAGCCTCGACGGCCAACCGATCTCCCCTGAGCGGTTCATCGAGACGTACGACGACATCAAGCCGTACGTCGAGATGGTCGACGGCGCGCAGGACTACCGGCTCTCGTTCTTCGAGGTGCTCACCGGCATGGCGTACGCGGCCTTCGCGGACGCCCCGGTCGACGCCGCGGTCGTCGAGGTCGGCATGGGCGGCACCTGGGACGCGACGAACGTCATCGACGCCACCGTCGCCGTCGTCACCCCCATCGACCTGGACCACACCGACCGGCTCGGCTCCACACCGGGCGAGATCGCCGTGGAGAAGGCCGGGATCGTCAAGCAGGGCGCGACCGTCGTCCTGGCGCAGCAGCCCGTGGACGCGTCGCAGGTGATGCTCAAGAGGGCCGTCGACGTGGACGCGACGGTGGCGCGCGAGGGCATGGAGTTCGGCGTCGTCTCCCGCGAGGTCGCGGTCGGCGGCCAGATGCTGACGCTGCGGGGTCTGGGCGGCGAGTACGAGCAGATCTTCCTCCCGCTGTACGGCGCGCATCAGGCGCACAACGCGGCGGTAGCGCTGGCCGCGGTCGAGGCGTTCTTCGGGATCGGCGCCGAGCACGCGCGGCCCATGGACCTGGACACGGTGCGCTCGGCGTTCGCCTCCGTCGTCTCACCGGGCCGGCTGGAGGTCGTACGGCGCTCGCCGACGGTCGTCCTGGACGCGGCGCACAATCCGGCGGGCGCGCGGGCCGTCGCGGCGGCGGTCGGTGAGTCGTTCGGCTTCAGCAGACTGATCGGGGTCGTCGGCGCCAGCGGCGGCAAGGATGTCCGAGGGTTCCTCGAAGCCCTGGAGCCGGTCTTCGCGGAGATCGTCGTCACGGAGAACTCCAGCGACCGGGCGATGAGCGCGGATGATCTGGCGACCGTCGCCGTCGAGGTGTTCGGCGACGACCGCGTACAGGTCGAACCGCGGCTCGACGACGCGCTGGAGGCGGCGATCACGCTCGCCGAGGAGGACGAGGAGTACGCGGGCGCCGGGGTGCTGGTGACCGGTTCGGTGATCACGGTCGGCGAGGCCCGGCTGCTTCTGGGAAGGGGCTGATCGTATGCGTACGCTCTGCGCGTCGACGCTCATCGGTGAGTTCTTCGTGATCGGCTTCGCCGGGCTCGTCGCCATGAAGTCCGACGATCTGTCGATGGCCACCGTGTGGACGGTCTGCGGCATCGCGATGCTGCTGTCGCTGCTGCTGTGCGGAATGATCACCAGGCCGGGCGGGGTCCAGCTCGGCTGGGCGTTCCAGGTCGCGCTGGTCGCGGGCGGTTTCATGGTGCCGGTGATGTTCTTCCTGGGGGTGCTCTTCGGCGCGCTGTGGTGGGCATCGGTGCACTACGGGCGCAAGATCGACACGGCGAAGGCGCGGTGGGCCGAGCAGACCGCCGCCCGGACGCCGGCGGAGCCGCAGACCTAGCCTGCCTCCGTACCTGGACCGGGTACGGCAGGTCACGCGCGCACCTGTAGCCTCACACCACTTCACCCGTTTGCCCGCAGCGAATGCCCGCAAGGAGCCGCACACCATGACCCAGCGCACTCTCGTCCTCCTCAAGCCGGACGCCGTCCGCCGCGCTTTGGTGGGAGAGATCATCGGCCGCATCGAGCGCAAGGCCGGCTGGAGCATCACCGCGCTGGAGCTGCGCACACTCGACGAGGGCACGCTGGAGCAGCACTACGGCGAGCACAAGGGCCGGTCGTTCTACGAGCCGCTCATCGAGTTCATGGCGTCGGGCCCGGTCGTCGCGCTGATCGTCGAGGGCGAGCGCGTCATCGAGGGCGTACGCGCCCTGGCGGGTCCCACTGACCCGATCGCCGCAGCGCCGGGGTCCATTCGGGGGGACTTCGGGACGATCGTCCGGGAGAACCTCATCCACGCTTCGGACTCCGAGGAGTCCGCCATTCGGGAACTGAAACTTTTCTTTCCCGACCGCTGAAAGACACCTCTTACCCTGGTCTTTTCTGATCAAACGTCAGCCGTACAGCGCTGACGGCGCCTGCGGCGACCGACGGAATTCGGCCACGCCCGGCATATGCGGAGCCAGATCGGGAACGCATGGCTGCGACACCTCGTCATCTTTATTAGAGGTGGATCAACAGGTAGATCTACCGCGCCGCTTCAGCACATGCGGCACTACGATGGAAGCCTCCACGCCACAGCATCCACCTCGCCATCCTGAAAAGCCGTCAATGCTCGATTTGGGAAGGCCAGACGCATCCTCATGGGGAACAAGATGTCGTTCATCGGCCGTGACATGGCTGTCGACCTCGGGACCGCCAACACGCTGGTGTACGTCAGGGGTCGGGGGATCGTGCTCAACGAGCCGTCCGTCGTCGCCATCAACACCAACACGGGCGGCATCCTCGCGGTCGGCGCCGAAGCGAAGAAGATGATCGGCCGGACACCGGGCAACATCGTTGCCGTCCGGCCGCTGAAGGACGGTGTGATCGCCGACTTCGAGATCACCGAACGCATGTTGCGCTACTTCATTCTCAAGATCCACAAGCGTCGTTATCTGGCCCGCCCGCGGGTCGTCGTCTGTGTGCCCTCCGGCATCACGGGAGTCGAGCGACGCGCCGTCATCGAGGCGTCCACCCAGGCGGGCGCCCGTCAGGTGCACATCATCGAAGAGCCCATGGCCGCCGCCATCGGCTCGGGTCTTCCGGTCCACGAGGCGACCGGCAACATGGTCGTGGACATCGGCGGCGGCACTACCGAGGTCGCGGTGATCTCGCTCGGCGGGATCGTCACCGCCCAGTCGATCCGGGTCGCCGGCGACGAGTTGGACAACGCGATCATCCAGCACATCAAGAAGGAGTACTCGCTCCTCCTCGGTGAGCGCACCGCCGAACAGATCAAGATCACCATCGGTTCGGCCTACGACCTCGACAAGGACGAGCACACCGAGATCCGCGGCCGCGACCTGGTGTCGGGGCTGCCGAAGACCGTCGTCATCTCGGCCGCCGAGGTCCGCAAGGCCATCGAGGAGCCGGTCAACGCCATCGTGGACGCGGTGAAGACCACGCTCGACAAGTGCCCGCCGGAGCTCTCCGGCGACGTCATGGACCGCGGCATCGTCCTCACCGGCGGCGGCGCCCTGCTGCGCGGCCTCGACGAGCGGCTGCGCCGTGAGACCGGCATGCCCATCCATATCGCCGAGGACCCGCTGGATTCGGTGGCTCTCGGCTCCGGCAAGTGCGTAGAGGAGTTCGAAGCCCTCCAGCAGGTGCTCGACGCCTCGCCGCGCAGATGACCCCGACTCCGCGCAGATCATGAAAAGGGCGAATATCCCCCGGGCCCCTCAACAGGCCCGGGGGACACCCCATATGGAACGCTGACGTCCCGGCCGGTGGATCGTTGATATACAGACAAGACCAATCCGATGCGCCAATTGAGACGAATCCCTTACGGGGGATTCCCGCGATTCGCACGAAAATATCCGACGAGGCATTCCAACGAGGAAGGCACGGCCGCCGCACGTGAGGGACACACGAGAGAGCCGGCTGCTCCTGGTGCTGCTGATCGCCATCGCGTTCGCACTGATCACGGTGGATATCCGCGGCGGAGAGGCATCACCCGTCGACGGTGCCCGACAGGCCGCCGCCTCGGTCTTCGGCCCCGTCCAGGAGGGGGTCTCCAAGGCCGTCGACCCGGTCGGCAACGCCATCGGGGCCGTACGGGACTCCGGTGACCGGCACGACCGCGTCAGCCTCCTGGAGCGGGAGAACGTGGCGCTCAAGCAGCGGCTCGGCAGCGACGAGCGCAACCGCAGCCGCGTGAAGGAACTGGACAAGCTCCTCAAGACCGCGGGCGCCGGCCAGTACGGCATAAAGGCCGCCGAGGTCATCGCCATAGGAGCGGCCCAGGGCTTCTCCTGGACCGTGACCATCGACGCGGGCGCCGACGACGGCCTCAAGCGCGACATGACCGTACTGAACGGGGACGGGCTCGTCGGCCGTATCACCACCGTGGGACCGGGCACCGCGACCGTACTGCTCGCCAACGACCCGGACTTCACCGTCGGCACCCGGATGGAGAACGGCGACGAACTGGGCTTCGCCACCGGCCAGGGCGACCAGCCCTTCAACGTCCAGCTCCTCAACGGCAAGGCCAAGGTGAAGAAGGGTGACCGGCTGGTCACCTTCGGATCCAGCAAGGACCGGCCTTTCGTACCCGGGGTGCCGGTCGGTCAGGTCGTCCGCGTCGACCCGTCGGGCGGCGGCCTCACGCGTGACATCTTCGTCCGCCCGTACGTCGGCTTCACCAAGCTCGACATCGTCGGCGTCGTCGTCCAGGCGCCCCGCGAGGACCCGCGCGACATGGTCCTGCCGAAGAAGCCCGCCAAGCCCAAGCCCACACCGACCGTCACTGTCACGGCCACCCCGTCGCCCAACGGCCAGGACCAGCCGGGCGACGGCCAGGTCAACGAGCAGGAGTAGAGCTGATCCCCATGCGCTTCAACCGGATGCTGCTCTCCGTCACCCTGGTCGTGGTCGCGCTGGTCGTCCAGGTGTCCGTCCTCGCCCGCCTCCAACTCCCCGGCGCCGTACCCGATCTGCTGCTCCTGGTCGTCGTCGCGCTCGCCCTGGTCTACGGGCACACGAGCGGCGCGCTCATCGGCTTCGGCGCCGGACTCCTCGCCGACATCGCCCCGCCCGCCGACCACGCCGCGGGCCGGTACGCGCTGGTGCTCTGCGTGATCGGCTATCTCGCCGGACTCGCCAAGCCCGACCACGGCCAACTGCGCACCGCGCTGGGCCCGATGGTCGTGGTGGTCGGCGCGGCCGTCACGACGACGCTGCTGTACGCGGGAGTCGGTGCCCTCGTCGGTGACACCGCCGCCCGCCATGTCGGCCTCACCAACCTGGTCGTCACCTCCGCCATCTACGACCTGTTGCTCGCACCGTTCACCGTTCCGCTGATCATGGCCCTGGCCAGACGCGCGGAGAACGATCCGCTCGCCGACAAGTCCAGCGGCGGCAGCGACGTCGCCTCCGGCTGGCTGGCGGCGGGCACCGGACTGCGGATCGGGAACCAGCGCGGGGGGCTGCGCATGAAGACGGCCAGGTCGCGTGCGGCCCGCGCCGGACGGATCAAGGGGGTCAAACGACTGTGAGCAACATTCCGGAGACCGGACGGACGCCCAGGGTCCAGGTCCGGCTCGTCATCATCCAGGTCCTCGTCTTCTCGCTCCTGCTCACCCTCGGCGGACGGCTCTGGTACCTCCAGGTCCGCAACGGCGCGGAGTACACGGACGAGGCCAAGAACAACCACGTGCAGCAGGTCGTCCAGCCGGCCGTCCGCGGCTCGATCCTCGACTCGCAGGGCGTGCCGCTCGCCGACAACGAGACCCGGCTCGTCGTCTCCGCCAGCCGCACCGAACTGATGAAGATGCAGGACAAGGGGAAAGCGGTCCTCATCCGCCTCGCCGGCATCCTCGGGATGACGCCGAAGGAGGTCGGGGACAAGGTCAGGCTCTGCGACAACGAGACGCCGCAGCCCTGCTGGAACGGCTCGCCCTACCAGCCCATCCCCGTCACGGACGAGGCCACCACCCAGCAGGCCCTCCAGATCCGCGAGCGCGCCGAGGACTTTCCCGGCATCACCGCCGAACCGACCGCCGTACGCCGCTACGCCGCGCCGGGCAACGCCAACACCGCCCAGGTGCTGGGCTATCTCTCGCCGGTCACCGACGAGGAGATCACCGAGGCGCAGGACACCGACTCGCCGTTCCTCCGCTCCGACCAGGTCGGCCGCTCCGGTCTGGAGCGCACGTACGACAAATACCTGCGCGGCGACGCGGGCGTCACGCGCTACGAGGTCGACAACCTCGGCCGGGTCATCGGACAGGCCAAGAGCGACCAGGCGGAGCCGGGCTCCAACATCATCACCTCCATCGACGCGCGCGTGCAGGCCGTCGCCGAGTACGAGCTCCAGGAGGCGATGAAGGCCGCGCGCAAGGAGCACGACCGCAACACCAACCAGAACTACAAGGCCGACGCGGGCGCCGTGGTGGTCCTGGAGTCCAAGACCGGCCGTGTCGTCTCTATGGCCTCCCAGCCGACGTACGACCCCAACGCCTGGGTCGGCGGGATCTCCGCGAAGGACTACGCCAAACTCACCAGCAAGAAGTCCAACTTCCCGCTGCTGAACCGGGGGATCCAGTCGCAGGCGGCCCCCGGCTCGATCTTCAAGGTCATCTCGTCGACGGCGGCGGTCAAGGCCGGATACGACTTCAACGGCAGCTACCCGTGCCCCAGTTCGTACTCCATCGGCAGCCAGGTCTTCAAGAACTTCGAGTCCCAGGGCTACGGCAGCATCGACCTCGGCCGCGCGCTTGAGGTCTCCTGCGACACCGTCTTCTACGGTCTCGCGCACAAGGAGTGGCAGAAGGACGGCGGCAACAAGCCCAGGAAGGGCGCCAACGACTACTTCTACAAGACCGCCAAGGAGTTCGGCCTCGCCAAGGAGACCGGCATCGACCTCCCCAACGAGGTCGCGGGCCGCATCCCGGACCGCCAGTGGAAGCAGGACTTCTGGGAGGCCAACAAGGCCGGCTGGTGCAAGCAGGGCAAGAAGGGCGGCACATACGTCGAGCAACTGGCCTACGAGGGCTGCCTCGAAGGCAACCAGATGCGCGCCGGTGACGCGGTCAACTACTCGATCGGCCAGGGCGACACGCTCGTCACCCCGATCCAGATGGCCACGATCTACGCGGCGATCGCCAACGGCGGCACGATGTACGACCCGAGCGTCGGCAAGGCGATCGTCAGCCCCGACGGCAAGAAGGTCACGGAGATCAAGCCCAAGTCGCACGGCAAGCTGCCGATCGACGGCAAGCTGCGCGACCAGCTGGACAAGGCACTCGCGGGGGTGGCGACCACCGGTTCGGCCGCGTGGCGGTTCGGCGGCTGGCCGCAGGACAAGATCCCGATGCACGCCAAGACGGGTACGGCCGAGGTCTACGGCAAGCAGACGACCTCCTGGTTCGCCTCGTACACCGAGGACTACACGATCGTGATGACGATCTCCCAGGGTGGTACGGGCTCCGGAGCGTCGGGTCCCGCCGTGCGCAAGATCTACGAGGCGATGTACGGCCTCGACGCGAAGGGCGGCCAGAATCTCAAGAAGGCCCTGATGCCCGAGCCGCGCGGGGCACTGCCCAAGATCGAGCCCGACGGCACGATCGACGCGCCGTCCATCAAGCCCTTCGAACCGGACAAGGCGCCGCTGGACGGCAACGAGATCGCGCCAGCCGGTGACAACAACGGACTGGTGCCGCAGGCACCGGACGACACGGGCCAGGCACCGGGCACCGGACAGCCACCCGGCGACACGGGTCAGGCGCCCGACACCGGTCAGGCACCGGACACCGGTCAGGCACCCGGCGGCGGGCAGCCACCGGCGGGTCCCGGGCGGCCGGCGAACGACAACGGACAGCTCGCGGGCGCACCCGCGCGGAGGGACTGACGCATGGCCGGCACGAGCGGCTTCTCCGTCTCCGGATACGGCCCCGAGCGCGGGCTGTGGGCCACGCTCGCGGCCCGCGACTCCCTGGCGCGCAGGCTGGACTGGCCGCTGATGTTCTCCGCGCTCGCGCTCTCGGCGGTCGGGTCGCTGCTCGTCTGGTCGGCGACCCGCAACCGTACGGACCTCAACGCGGGGGACCCGTACCACTTCTTCTTCCGCCACATACTGAACACCGGTATCGGGCTGGCCCTGATGATCGGCACGATCTGGCTCGGCCACCGCACCCTGCGCGGCGCGGTGCCCGTGCTGTACGGCATCTCCGTCGTACTCGTCCTGCTGGTCCTCACCCCGCTCGGCGCCACCATCAACGGCGCGCACGCCTGGATCGTGCTCGGCGGCGGCTTCACGCTCCAGCCCTCGGAATTCGTGAAGATCACGATCATCCTGGGCATGGCGATGCTGCTCGCGGCCAGAGTCGACGCGGGTGATCAGGCCCATCCGGACCACCGGACGGTCGCCAAGGCCCTCGGGCTCGCGATCGTCCCGATCCTCATCGTCATGATGATGCCGGACCTCGGTTCGGTCATGGTCATGGCGGTGATAGTGCTCGGCGTCCTGCTCGCCTCCGGGGCGTCCAACCGGTGGATCTTCGGGCTCATCGGTGCCGGTGTCGCGGGCGCCGTCGCGGTGGCGGCACTCGGGGTGCTCGACGAGTACCAGATCAACCGCTTCGCCGCCTTCGCCAACCCGGAGCTCGACCCGGCGGGCGTCGGCTACAACACCAACCAGGCGCGGATCGCGATCGGTTCGGGCGGGCTCACCGGCACCGGGCTCTTCAACGGCTCCCAGACCACCGGGCAGTTCGTCCCCGAGCAGCAGACCGACTTCGTCTTCACCGTCGCCGGAGAGGAACTGGGCTTCGTCGGTGCCGGGCTGATCCTGCTGCTGCTCGGTGTGGTGCTGTGGCGCGCCTGCCGGATCGCCCGGGAGACGACCGAGCTGTACGGGACGGTCGTGGCGGCCGGGATCATCGCCTGGTTCGCCTTCCAGTCCTTCGAGAACGTCGGGATGACGCTCGGGATCATGCCCGTGGCCGGTCTGCCGCTGCCGTTCGTGTCGTACGGAGGCACGTCGATGTTCGCGGTCTGGATCGCGGTCGGCCTGCTCGAATCCATCAGGGTCCAGCGGCCGATAACGGCGTGATCCGGCGGGTCGGTGTCGCAGGGGCTGCCACGGGGCGGCTCCTGCGACTACGTTTGTGAAGATGGTGGACACAAAGCGAGAGATCGAGCGTAAGTACGAACTCCCGAAGCCGCCGGAGGCCGGCGGCAGCGGCCCGCAGCCACGTGGGCGTTCGCTCCTGCCGGATCTCACCAAGGTCCCGGCCGTCTCCGCCGTCACCGTGCGGGGCGTCACCGAGCTGGACGCCGTCTACTACGACACCTCCGACCTGCGGCTGACCACCGGCGCCCTCACGCTCCGCCGCCGCACCGGCGGCGCGGACGAGGGCTGGCACCTGAAGTTCCCCGTCGGCGACGGCGTCCGCGACGAGCTCCGGGCCCCGCTCTCCGACACCCTCCCCGACGAACTCGCCGCGCTGGTGCGCTCACGCGTCCGCGGCGCGGACCTGGCCCCCGTCGTACGGCTGCGCACCTCGCGCGACATCAGCCTGCTGGTCGACGAGGCCGGCCGGACGCTCGCCGAGGTGGCTGTGGACACCGTCCGCGCCGAACGCCTGGCCGCCGGGGGCGGCACCGCCGACTGGACCGAGGTCGAGGTGGAGCTGGCCGACGACGGCGCCCCGGCGCTGCTCGACGCGGTGGCGAAGGTGTTCCGCAAGGCGGGAGTGTGCCCGGCTTCGGCGAAGTCCAAGCTCGCCAGGGCCCTCGCCGACACGGAGCCCGTCGAGAACACGCCCCGAGACCGCAGGCCGGGGAAGCCCGCCAGGGGGACCGGAAGCGCGCCGGTCACCGCCGGGGACCATGTGCTCGCCTATCTGCGCGAGCAGGCCGACGCGATCATCTCGTACGACCCCGCCGTCCGCCGCGACCTGCCGGACTCCGTGCACCAGCTGCGGGTCGCCACCCGCCGGATGCGGTCCGCGTTCCGCACGTACAACAAAGTGCTCGACCGGGACGCCACCCGGCCCATCGGCGCGGAGCTGAAGTGGCTCGCCGGGGAGCTGGGCGTCGACCGGGACCAGGAGGTCCTCGCCGAGCGGCTCGCCGAACGCGTGGACGCCCACGACGCGACCCTGCTGCTCGGCCCCGTGCACGCCCGGCTCCGGATCTGGGACGCCGCGGGCCGCACCGACGCGCGGGCCAGGACCCTCGGCGTACTCGACAGCGCCCGCTATCTGCGGCTGCTGGAGTCCGTGGAGGCGCTGCTCGCCGATCCGCCGCTGCTCGCGGGCCGTGCGGAGAAGAAGCCCGGCAAGGTACTGCCCCGGGCGATCATCAAGGACTACGAGCGTCTCGCCGGCCGGGTCGAGCACGCGCTGGAGCTCGTGCCGGGGGAGGAGCGCGATCTGGCGCTGCACGACGCCCGTAAGGCCGCCAAGCGCGCGCGGTACGCCGCCGACGCGGCCCAGCCCGCCCTCGGCAAGCCCGCCAAGCGCTTCTCCAAGCGGATGAAGGCAGTACAGACGGTGCTCGGCGACCACCAGGACAGTGTGGTGGCCCGCGACTCCCTGCGCGACCTCGCGATTCAGGCCCACGCGGCCGGGGAGTCCGCCTTCACCTGGGGACTGCTGTACGGCGAGGAGGAGGCACGGGCGGCCGACCGGGAGCGGGAACTGCCGCAGATCTGGCGCGAGTCGGCGAAGCGGAAACTGCGGACGGCACTGACCGACTGAGGACCGGGCCGTCTGCCGGGCCGGGGCGGGCGCTCGCGCGGTGAGGGGCGGTTGGCGCTCGGGGTAGCCTGAATGGTCACCCCGTCAGCCCACGAAAGTCGCCGTGATGTCTGCTGTTGAGTCGGTCTTCCCACAGCTCGAAGCTCTGCTCCCGCATGTGCAGAAGCCGATCCAATACGTCGGAGGTGAACTCAACTCCACCGTCAAGGACTGGGACGAGTGCGACGTCCGCTGGGCGCTGATGTACCCCGACGCCTACGAGGTCGGGCTGCCCAACCAGGGCGTCATGATCCTGTACGAGGTACTCAACGAGCGTCCGGGCGTCCTCGCCGAGCGCACGTACAGCGTCTGGCCCGACCTCGAAGCGCTGATGCGCGAGCACAAGGTCCCGCAGTTCACCGTGGACGCGCACCGCCCCGTCTCCGCCTTCGACGTGTTCGGGCTCTCCTTCTCCACCGAGCTCGGCTACACCAACATGCTCACAGCGCTCGACCTGGCCGGGATCCCGCTCGCGGCAGCTGACCGCACAGTCGACCACCCGATCGTGCTGGCGGGCGGCCACGCGGCGTTCAACCCCGAGCCGATCGCCGAGTTCATCGACTGCGCCGTCATCGGCGACGGCGAGCAGGCCGTCCTGCAGATCACCGAGATCATCCGGGCCTGGAAGGCCGAGGGCCGCACCGGCGGCCGCGAGGAACTGCTGCTGCGGCTCGCGAAGACCGGTGGGGTGTACGTCCCCGGCTTCTACGACGTCGAGTACCTGCCGGACGGCCGTATCGCCCGTACCGTCCCCAACCGGTCCGGCGTCCCGTGGCGGGTCTCCAAGCACACCGTGATGGACCTCGACGAGTGGCCGTACCCGAAGCAGCCGCTGGTGCCGCTGGCCGAGACCGTGCACGAGCGGATGTCCGTCGAGATCTTCCGCGGCTGTACGCGCGGCTGCCGCTTCTGCCAGGCCGGCATGATCACGCGTCCCGTCCGGGAGCGCAGCATCACCGGCATCGGCGAGATGGTCGAGAAGGGCCTCAAGGCGACCGGCTTCGAGGAGGTCGGCCTGCTGTCGCTCTCCTCCGCCGACCACAGCGAGATCGCGGACGTCGCCAAGGGCCTCGCCGACCGGTACGAGGAGGAGAAGATCGGCCTCTCCCTCCCGTCCACCCGCGTCGACGCCTTCAACGTCGACCTCGCCAACGAACTCACCCGCAACGGCCGCCGCTCCGGCCTCACCTTCGCCCCCGAGGGCGGCTCCGAGCGGCTGCGCAAGGTCATCAACAAGATGGTCTCGGAGGAGGACCTGATCCGTACGGTCTCCACCGCGTACGGCAACGGCTGGCGCCAGGTGAAGCTCTACTTCATGTGCGGGCTGCCGACCGAGACCGACGAGGACGTCCTGCAGATCGGCGACATGGCGGTCAAGGTGATCGCAGAGGGCCGCAAGGTCTCCGGCCAGAACGACATCCGCTGCACGGTCTCCATCGGCGGCTTCGTACCCAAGCCGCACACCCCGTTCCAGTGGGCGCCGCAGCTGAGCGTCGAGGAGACCGACGAGCGGCTGCTGAAGCTCCGCGACAAGATCCGCGCGGACAAGAAGTACGGCCGCTCGATCGGTTTCCGCTACCACGACGGCAAGCCGGGCATCGTCGAGGGCCTGCTCTCGCGCGGCGACCGCCGGGTGGGCGCGGTCATCCGCGCGGTCTACGAGGACGGTGGCCGGTTCGACGGCTGGCGCGAGCATTTCAGCTACGACCGCTGGATGGCGGGCGCCGCGAAGACCCTGCCCGAGTTCGGCCTGGACGTCGACTGGTACACCACCCGCGAACGCACCTACGAGGAGGTCCTGCCCTGGGACCACCTGGACTCCGGTCTCGACAAGGACTGGCTCTGGGAGGACTGGCAGGACGCCCTGGACGAGACGGAGGTCGAGGACTGCCGCTGGACGCCGTGCTTCGACTGCGGGGTGTGCCCGCAGTTCGACACATGGCCACAACTGAGTGAGAGCGGTCGGAAGATGCTGCCGTTGACGGTCAAGAAGGGCTCTTGACCTGTGGGAACATGCGGCCGAACAGATGCGACTGTGAGGCGCATCGCGAGTGCGCTCTCCGCGAACAGTGAGGCTGCGGGCCTAGGTTCTGTGTGACGGATCTTGTGACCGTCTCATGATCAGATCGTTGTTCTGGTTATGGGGCGGGGAGATCTGAGCAGGGACGAGTGGGCACGTGTGAAGCCACATCTGCCGAAGAGCGGTGGGCGCGGTGGTCGCTGGGTCAGCCATCGGCGGGTGATCAACGGGATCCTGCACCGGGTGCGCACCGGTGTTCCGTGGCGGGATCTACCAGCGCGTTTCGGACCGTGGAGCACGGTCTACAGCCAGCATCGGCGGTGGTGCGCGGACGGCACGTGGGACCGGATCCTGACGGCGTTACAGGCCGCCGCCGATGCCCAGGGGCGACTGGACTGGAGTCTGGCGAGTATCGACTCGACCTCTTGCGGGGCCCACCAGGCACGCAGCCGGGGCCCGCAAGGCCCCACCGCGGATCCCTGGGCCTTGCGGGTGCTGAGCCGTTTCCGGCGGGGCGGAAGCGGACCGGTCGGGATCCGGTGGCCGATCGTCCCGAGAAGCGTGTCCCGGTGGGTGTGGGGCACGATGCTGAGACAACAGCGCCGTTCATGATTGTGTCGCGGAGCGCGTAGTACGCGGATTCGTGTTCCCACCGCTGATGACAGAGGCCCACCGGCGGGGTGGCGGGGGTGATGGCGGGCGTCGGCCCGGGGCGTGACCAGTGGGTGGGACCCGGTGAAGGCCGACCGCTTATGACGTGACCTCGGGGATGGAGCCGGAAACCCCTGGCCGGACTCGGTGCCGGGCGGGCGCGAGGAGCGCAGGCCGACGCGGAGTGACGTTCCGCAGGATCCGGCGCAGACCCTGTTCGGCCTTGCCGCCCACTACGCCCAGCAATGGGAGTTCGAGATGTGTCGACCACAGTGCGCTCATATGGAGGTACTGGCTGGTTGCTTACTCGGTTGCCGCCAGCACGCTGACGTGGTTCGCGACGGCGAGGCCGCCCATGTTGTGCACCGCGCCGAGGCGTGCGTCCGAGATCTGCGCGCCGGGGAAGGTCCCCGTCAGCTGCATGGAGACGAGCACATGCTGGGAGACACCGGTGGCACCGACGGGATGCCCCTTCGATTTCAGCCCGCCGGACGGGTTCACCGGCAGCCTCCCACCGGGCAGGACCGTGCCGTCCTCCAGGACCCGCCGTCCCTCACCACGTGGCGCGAGCCCGATCACCTCGTACAGGTTGAGCTCGGCGATGGTGAAGCAGTCATGCAGCTCGATCAGGTCCAGGTCCGAAACCCGCACGCCCGATACCGTCAGGGCGCGGTTCCAGGCGAGTTCGGTGGCCGCGAAGGCCAGTGCGTCCCGCCGCGCGGCGGGCAGGTGGTCGCTCGCGTGCGCCCAGCCGGCGACCCGCACGGCCGGGTGGTGCGCCGAGGTCGGCTCCCAGCCGAGGACCAGTGCCGCGGCACCGTCGGAAACAGGGGAGCAGTCGGTACGGCGCAGAGGCGCGGCGACCATCGGGTTCTGCTCGGAGACGGTGGAGCAGAATTCCTCGCTCAGCTCCTTGCGCAGGTGACTGAACGGGCTGCGCGCCCCCAGCCGGTGGCTCTTCGCGGCGATCGCTCCGAGAATGTCCCCGACCGGTCCGTGGCGGCGCTCGTACTCGACGGCGACCCGCGCGAACAGCCCGGCGAAACCGGTGTCGGAGGTCTTGCCCGCCATCTCGTAGTCGGCACCGAGCAGCGCCGCTCCCACGGTGGCAGCGGGCACGCCGCTCATTTTCTCCGCGCCGATCACCAACGCCCTGCGGGCGGTACCGGCGAGCAGATGGTTCAGCGCCACATGAACCGCGGTGGAACCCGAGGCGCAGGCGTTCTCGACGCGCATGGCCGGTACCCCGAACAGAGCGTCGTCGATCTGCAGCGCCAGGGACGAGGGGAATCCCAGCGGGTTCATGCCCGAGTTGTAGTGTGCGAGGACCACCAGGTCGATCTCCCCCGGGGCGACCGATGCGTCCGCCAGCGCTGACCGGCTGGCCGTCACGATCAAGGATTCGAGGGTGTGGTCCGGCTGTTTCCCGAACGGGGTGTGTCCCCAGCCCAGGATCAGCGGCGCCTCACGTGTCACCATTCGGTCCAACTTTCTCGCAGTTCCTTCTTGTCGACCTTGCCGACAGAGGTCATCGGCAGGGCGGGGACGAACACGACCGCCTTGGGGCGCTTGTAAGCTGTCAGCCGCCCGTGGGCCTCCTCGGTGACGGACACGGGGGTGACCTCGGTGCCGTCCGGTACGACGAAGGCCACCACCGCTTCGCCCCAGTCGGGATGCGGGATGCCGGCCACGGCGACGTGCTTGACTCCGGGGATCTGGGAGAGCGCCTGCTCGACCTCGCCCGAGTACACATTGAGTCCGCCGGTGATGATCATGTCCTTCTTGCGGTCGACCAGGTACAGATAGCCGTCCTCGTCGAGGTATCCGAGGTCTCCGGTGTACAGCCGGCCGCCGCGCAGGACCTCGGCCGTCTCGGTGTCACGGCCGAGGTAGCCGTTCATGGTGTACGGCGTGAGCGCAGTGACCTCGCCGACCTCCCTCGGGTCGCAGACACTCCCGTCCTCGCGCACGACCCGTACATCCGCCATCACCACGGCCTGGCCGCAGCTGGCGAGGCGCGCGATACCGGCAGGGTCGAGCCGGTGGTCGTCGCGGCGAAGCCGGGTGAGGAAGTTGGGTGCCTCGGACTGGGCGTAGAGCTGCATGAACACCGGACCGAACGTGCGCAGCCCCTGCTTCAGGCGGTCGGCGGTGATCGGGGCCGCGCCGTACAGGATCGTGCCCAGGGAACCGCTGTCGAGGGTCTTGCGCGCGGTCACCGCGTCGAGCAGCCGGTAGATCATCGTGGGTACGAGGAAGAGGTACGTGACCCGGTCCTGCTCGATCCGGTCGAGCACCTGCTCGGGGTCGAAGCGGTTCTCGAGGAACACCGAGGCTCCCTTGGCGAGGGCGGCCTGGAGGAGGAACTGGGCGCTGTGCGGCAGCGGCGAGGTGAGCATCAGGACGTCGTCGGCCCGGATCTCCATCTCGAGGAGATGAGACAGCAGGTTCGCAGCCGTCCTGCGCTGGTCGTGCAGCACGCCCTTGGGCCGGCCTGTGGTGCCGCCGGTGTACATGATCAAGGCGGGTGCGTCGGTCGGCACCGCCGGCAGGGCCGTCAGCGGGGGGTGCGCGAGGGCCTGCCTCCAGGAGTCGCGAGGGCCGCCCACGATCACTAGGCGGGGATCGGCACCGAGTGTGCGGGCCGCCTCGACCGCGTCCATCCGGTCGCTCAGCACGAGGCAGACCGGGGCCTCGGAGTCGGCCAGGACGAAGGCCTGCTCGTCTCGCGAGAGCATCAGATTCAGCGGCACCCTGGCGGCACCGAGGAGCACGATCGCCAGGTCCGCGATGACATACTCGGCGCTGTTGCCAAGGATCAGCGCCACGGGTGTGCCGGGTGTGACACCGAGGTCCAGGAGGTGACCGGCCAGCTTGCGCGCGGTCCCCTCCAGCTCGGCGTAGGTCCAGGTCGTCCCGTCGGCGACCAGTGCCCGGCGTGGGCCGTGGCGGCGCACGGCGGGGAGCAGGTAGTCCCGTAGGACGGCGTCAGTGAGCACGGTGGTCCACCTCTCTGCTTCTGGGTCGGGGAGCGGCGAGCGGGCGACCGGCGCGGCCGGGGCGAAAGCGCGGTGCAGGCTCACCAGGCAGACGATTTTCTGCCCCTGGGGCGGGCCGAGTCGGGCCACGACGGCGGCGAACTCGGTGTCGTCGAGATCGCCGGCCGCGCACAGCCGGCGCGACACCTCGTGAACGACGGCGAGAGGATTGGCACGTGCGGGGGCCGTGCCCATGCGCCTGGCCCCGCCACATGTACAACACGCTCTCGTGTCCGGCGACCACCAGATCGAACGGTCCGGCCGGCCGGCCGATCCACGGGGCTGACGGCTTTCCCCGATCAGTCTGTCCGGCGCGCCGTTGGTGTGCATCGGGCAAGCGCAGCCCGCCGTGGTCACCGGACCAGCGTCGGCGAGTGTGTTCGCACCGCCGTGCCCCGGCATCGCCAGGAAACCGTGCCGGCGCCGAGCAGCTGCCGGTCAGGTTCGCGGTCACATGTTGCCCGAGTGCGCGGCCACGCGCGCGGCCCGCTCGTTGCTCGTCCCGGGCTCCATGACGACACCGGTGTCACGGTCGATCACCACTCCGTAGTCCCGCAGGGCTCCCTCGACGGAGACCTTGCCGTCGAGCACGTCGTCCAGCACACGCACTGCCTCTCGACGGAGCGGGTCGCCGTACCCACCGGCGCCTGCCGTCACCTGCCGGTGACGGCTGCCTCCACGCACCGTCAGGTGCGGCTTCGTCGGAAGCAACTGCTCGTCAGGTGTCCCGCTGTTCAGCACGTTCGCCGAGGGTCTGCCCTCCAGTCCGCCGGCGAGCCCGTAGGGGCGGCTGTCGCGGCGATCCGACCGGATCTGCATGGTGGCGGTGTCGTGAAGCACGGTCATGTCGCGGAACGTCGAGACTCCTCCGCGATAGGTCCCCGGACCACCGGTGTCTGGCAGATACCCGTACCCGTCGATGCGGATGTGACCCGACTGCTCCAACTCCTCCACCGGAGTGTTCGCCAGGTTGGCACCCAGCGGGCTGATGCCGTCGTTCCCGTCGCCGCCGACCGTGGCGCCCCACGAGCCGCACAACACGTCCCACAGGATGACCGATGACCCGTCGTCCTCCACGACACCGACGGCGACCGAGTTCGGGCCTCCGTCTCCTGCGGCAGGCACCCGGTCAGGGAACGCCGGCGCGAGCGCGCCCAGCACGGTATCGATCAGCCGGTAACCCACGAGCCCTCGGGCACCCCGAGCGGATGGGCGGCGGCCCGAGAGGATGGACCCGTCCGGGATCACGAACCGAAACGCTCGGTAGAAGCCGCTGTTCGCGGGGATGTCGGAACCCAGGGCTCCTTGCAGCGCCGCGTAGCACGCAGACCGAGTGAACGACGCGGTGGCGTTGAGCGCGGACGCGACCTGGGGCGATGAACCGGTGAAGTCGAAGGCGATGTCGCCACCCTCAAGCGTGACCTCGACCTTGAAGGGGATAGGGCCGGACTCGATCCCGTCGTCGTCGATCTGGTCCTCGAAGGAGTAGACGCCGTCGGGTGCCTCGACGAGGGCCGCCCTGACCAGGCTCTCCGAGTACCTGAGCAGCTCACCGCACAGACGGTCGAACTCCTCGACGCCGTACTTGACCGCGAGTGCGCGCATGCCCGCACCACCGGCATGGCAGGCGGACAACTGCGACTGGAGGTCACCGTCAAGCAGATGCGGTTCGCGGACGTTGCGCAGGATGAGCTGGTGGAGGTCCTCGTTGAGGACACCGCCATTGACGAGGCGGACCGGTGGGATCTGCACACCCTCGGCGAAGATCGATGTCGACTGGACTGCCATCGACCCGGCGGCCCACCCGCCCACATCGGTGTGGTTGACGACGGTGACCGAAAATCCCAGGAGCCGCTCGTCCAGGAACACCGGCGAGACGGTGAAGATGTCCGGCAGGTGCATACCTCCCCGGTCGGGATCGTTCAGGATGAAGACATCGCCGTCCGACAGGTCGGCACCGAACTGGTCGAGTACGGCCTCCATCGCATCGGGAATCGAGCCGAGGTGCACCGGACAGGTGTTGGCCTGGGCGACGATCTGGCCTCTGGCGTCGCACAACGCCGAGGAGAAGTCCATGCTCGAGGCGACGATCTGCGAGTGGGCGGTCCTGAGGATCGTGATCGCCATCTCGTCGGCGAGGCCCGTGATGGCGTTGCGGAACACCTCGAAGCCGGCGCCGTCCCGAATGGTGAATGTACTCATCGGCTTGCGTCCTCGTCCTTCGTCCACGTGACGATCACGTTGTTGTGGGAGTCGAGCCGGGCAGAAGCTCCTGGTGGCACGACCGTGGTTGAGTCCATGTCCTCGATGATCAGCGGCCCGGGCTCCGGGACACCGCTCAGGTGCGCCCGCTCCACGACGGGCGTCGGCATCAGCGAGTTGAAGTAGCACGGACGCGTGTTCCTGGCCGACGTCGCCGCGCCTTCGCTGGGCAGGCGCAGGGCTTCGTCGATGCTGATGGGGTTCGGGACGAACCCCTTGACCCTCAAGTTGACGATTTCGACGAGATCGTCAGTTCCTTCGCGCCCGTAGGTCCTCAGGTGCTCGGCGTGGAAGTCGGCTCGAGCGTTCTTGAGGAGCGCATCGTCGACCTCGCGATCGACGAGCGGCACTCGAAGCTCGAAGCGCTGGCCCCGGTAGCGCATGTCGAGAATACGTTCGGTCTCGATCCCGGACTCGGCGCCCGCGAGCCTGAGGGCCTCGACGACGCCATCGCTGAGTTCGTCGAACTCCTTGCCCAGAACGGCCGGATCGGACATCTCCGAGTGGAACGGACGAGTCATCTCCAGTTCGGTGTCAGCGACGAGCAGGCCGATACTGCTGAACAAACCTGTGTGGACGGGGACGACCACCTTCTCGATACCGAGCTCTCGCGCGATGGCCGCGCCGTAGAGCGGTCCCGCGCCCCCGAAGGCCACCATCGTCGCAGCCCGGGGGTCCCGCCCGCGCTCACTGGTCACGGCCTTGACCGCCTTGACCATGTTCGACACCGCCACTGCGTATGCGCCCTGCGCTGCCTCCTCGACAGTGACCCCGATGGTCTCCGCGGCGGGCTCGACGGACTGCCGGGCGAGTGCGGGCGAGATCTCCACGCGTCCACCGGCGATGGACCCCGGATTGATGTATCCGAGTACGACGTTCGCATCGGTCAGTGTCGGCTGTGTGCCTCCCTGTCCGTAGCAGGCCGGTCCGGGCCGCGACCCCGCACTCTCAGGCCCGACATGCATCACCCCGGCAGCGTCGACGCCGATGATGCTGCCGCCGCCGGCGCCAACCTCCGCGATGTCGATGGATGGGACCCGGAGTGCGTAACCGGCACCCTTGCCCATGCTGCGGGTGATGTTCATCCCGCCGCCGACCTCATAGTCGGTCGCGACGAACGGCTGACCGTTCTCGATGAGGGAAGCCTTGGCGGTCGTGCCTCCCATGTCGAAGGCGACCACGTTCTGCAGCTCCAGGAGCCTGGCCAGCTTCTGGACGGCGATCACGCCGGCAGCCGGCCCCGACTCGATGATTTGAGCCGGCCGCTCCACGACAGTCTGGGCGTCCAGGAGTCCGCCGGAAGACTGCATGATCGCCAAGCGCGCACCCACCCCCCGAGAGCGCAGGCCCGAGACCAGGGCGCGAACGTAGTCCCGGACGACCGGGCCGACGTAGGAGTTGACGACGGCCGTGCTGCTCCGCTCGAACTCCCCGGCCTCTGGCGACAAGTCCACAGATGCGGTGGCGTAGACGTCCGGGAGGTGCGACCTCAGCAGTTCTGTGACCAGCCGTTCCTGATCAGGTCGGACATGGGAGTTGATGAGGCAGACCGCGACGGCCTCGATGCCGTCACGACGGAGCTGTTCGGCCAGCTCGCCGACCTCGTCGACGGCGACCTCCCGCAGGATCGACCCGTCGGCCGCGATGCGCTGCCGCACCTCGTAGCGATGACGTCGTCGCGCGAGCGGCACCGGCTTGCGCCAGGACAGGTCGTAGAGCAACGGTCGGCGTAGGCGCCCGAGTTCGAGCACGTCCCGGAAGCCCGATGTGGTGATCAGAGCCGTTCGGGATCCGCGACCTTCCAGGATCGTGTTTGTCGCGACGGTGGTCGCGTGCAGGATTCCCGACACCGCGTCAGGCGCGATCGACCCTGCGGTCATCGTCAGACCCAGTCCGTCGAGCACCCCCGACTCAAAGTCGGGAGGAGTCGAGAGTACTTTCATGGGCACTACCTCACCGCGCGAGCTCAGGGCGATGAGATCGGTGAAGGTTCCGCCGATGTCCGCCGCTACAAGCCAGGTGACGCCCGCACGTGTGTCGGTGGCCATCTCGTCGTCGCTCATATGTCCCTCTCATCGCTCCTGTCACACGGTGCTTTCACAGCCGGCAACATATGCCAATTACTCCATCTGAGATATCAAGCAGGTGGCGGGCTCGCACCGCACTGCCACCAGGTGGCGTGCTCAGTGGCCGGTACGCAGGCCCGTCCGGCTCGCCATGAGAGCGTGCCCGGTTGACTCGATTGCCGAAAAGTCGCCCCCGAACAACATCCGGGCATGATTCGCCGGCCCGTGGAACCTGTCTCCCGCCAACGCGAGAATCCCGAGGTCCACCAGGTGACGCTCCAGTTCATGACCTCTCAGGCCGGTGACGGAGAAGTCGGCGAAAGCAGCCACCCCACCCGCTGGAGTCACGACCGGGAAACCGGCGTCGCGCAGGATCCCGACCATCATCGACCGCTTCGCGGGATACTGCCCGATCGCTTGGTCGATCCAGTCGCGCGGTCCGGTCAGGGCCGCTTCGGCGGCCGCCTGCGGCACTGCACCGACGTGGATGGCTTCCCACTCCAGGCATCGGGTGGCGGTACGGATCCGCTCAGCCGAAGCGACCAGGTAGCCGACCCGCCAGGAAGCAAACGCGTAGTTCTTGGTGAGACTCTGCACGCTCACCAGCTCCGGGTACTCCTCGCGGAATCCGCTGATCGGGACGAAGGCTCCGTCGTAGACGAAGTGGCTGAACGACTCGTCGACAATCACCAGTGCCCCGTGGCGGCCGGCGATCCGGATCACCGCACGCAGTTCGGCCGAGGTGAGCACCCGCCCCGTGGGGTTGACGGGGTTGCACAACAAGATGGCACGCGTCCGCGCGGTGACGGCGGCTTCGATCCCCGCGATGTCGAGTGCCCAGGCTTCACCCGGGGTACCCGCGACGTGACGAGGAACAGCCCCGGCCCTCGCAATGGGTCCGTCGAAGAAGTAGCTGGGCGCCGGGACGATGATCTCGTCGCCCGGCGAGCACACGGAACCGAGGCAGACGCTCAAGGCATGTGTAGCGCCGTGCGCTACCAGCAGCTCGTGCTCGGGGTCGACGCAGACGCCGTCTCGCTCGCGCACCATGGCGGCGATCGCGTGCCGCAGCGACAACGCGCCCTGTGTCTCACGAGGGTGGGTGCGTGAGGCACTGACGCGCACCGCGTCGACCACATGCTCTGGCATCTCCAGGACTGGAGCACCCGCGACCGGGATGAGCGCCGGGTTGTGCCGGAAAGCCCAGTCGGCCAGCTCGAGCGCCGGCAGGCGACCCAGATCGGTGAGCGCGTTCACTGCTTGCCCTCCTCGGATTGAGTGCCGCCCTCTGGCCCGAGCTGTTCGTCCGACTCGGGCGCGGAGTACGGGGAGCCGGGGACAGCGGCCAGCAACTTCTGTGTGTATGGCTCCCGGGGAGCCGAGAAGAGGTCCTCCGTCAAGGCGTGCTCGATGATGCGTCCTTGACACATGACTGCGGTCTCGTCGCACATCTGACGAACCACGGCCAGGTCGTGGGAGATGAACAGCGCGCCGAACCCCGCGCGGTCCTGGAGCTCCAGCAGCATGTCGAGGATGGACTTCTGAATCGAGACGTCCAGCGCGGAGGTGACTTCATCGAAGATCAGCACGCTCGGCCGCACCGCGAGTGCACGGCCGATCGCCACGCGCTGCCGCTGTCCTCCCGAGAGTTCGTGCGGATACTTCTCCAGATGTCGTGGCTCCAGGTGGACGGTCTCGGCGAGCGCCTCGGGCGTGGCCTCGTTTCCCCCGACCCTCAGTGCCTCGGCGAAGACATGACCGACGACCATGCGTGGGTTGAGCGACGACGTAGGGTCCTGGAAGACCATCTGCAGTGACCGACGGCCCGTTGGACGTGCGATGGTCCCCGCGGCGGGACGCACCAGGCCGGCGATCGCCCTTGCCACTGTCGACTTGCCGGAGCCGGACTCACCGACCAGCCCCAAGGTGCTACCGGCATCGATCGCAAGGTGCACGTCTTCGACCACACGGCGGGCTCGCCGCCCGGAGCCGTAGTCGACGGCGAGCCCTGCGACGGTCACTGCGCTCATCCTGGAGTCCTCGAGAATCGGCGGGCAGGCCCCTTCGACGCGATGGCGCGCGGATTGGGTCTGGTGATGTCGGGCACGGCTGCCAGCAGCTTCTGTGTATACGGATGACGGGCCGCGTCGAGTTCGGCGACTGCCAACTGCTCGACGATCTGGCCTCGATACATGACCAGGACTCGGTCGCACACCTCACGGACGACCCCGAAGTCGTGCGAGATGAAGAGAATCGCCAGCTCGTGCCTGCGCTGAGCGGACTTGAGCAGGTCCAGGATCTGCCGTTGAATCGTCACGTCCAGGGCGGTGGTGGGTTCGTCAGCGATGAGCAGAGTGGGTTCTGCCATCAGCGCCATCGCGATCATCACCCGTTGCCGCATGCCCCCCGACAGCTCATGCGGGTGCATCCGCAGGACTCGCTCGGCGTCCGGGATGCCGACCTCGGTCAAGGAGGCGATCGCCCGCCGGGTGGCCTCGGCGGCTGAGAGGCCACCGTGGTGTCGGACAGCCTCAACCATCTGACGGCCGATTCGCATCGTCGGAGTCAGCGCGGACATGGGGTTCTGGAACACCGTGGTCAGCCTTGTGCCCAGCAACCGACGAAGAGCGACGTCGCCGTGTCCGCGCAAGTCTTGTCCGTCCAGCTCCAGACGTTCCGCCCGGACCTTCCCGGACGGCGGAACAAGTCCGGTGATGGCAGCGGCGGTGACGCTCTTGCCGCTGCCCGACTCCCCGACGATCCCTACTGTCTCGCCCGGGTGTACGACGAAGGAGACATCCGAGACGACGTCCGCCCGCGGCCCTCCGGAGCCGAAGGACACATGCAGCCCCTCGACGTTCAGGACGGCGCGCTCAGTCGACCGGATCGCCGTGGCCGGGAGCGGATCCACGGGGCCGTTCTCGCGAGGGATCGTCTCGCTGACGTCCGCATGGGCGCCGGACCAGCGACGTGGGTCCATGGCCCGTGCGCCGGCCTCTCCCACGAAGGCCAGCAGCAGCCCGACAAAGGTGATCGCGGCCCCCGGACCGAGCACGACCATCGGGGAGGTGAAGATGCGGTCCAGGTTGGCCCCGAGCAAGCTGCCCCAGTCGTACGACGGTGCCTGAACTCCGAGGCCCAGGAAGCTCAGAGCAGAGAGTGCGACCATGGCTTCACCGACCGACGTGGTCACCTGGATCCACAGGGGGGCAGCCACGTTGGGGGCGATGTGCCGTCGCAGCGTCCGCCTCCGACCCACACCGAGAAGCCTGGCGGCATGGATGTACTCGAGCTGCACGACGCCGTTGGCGAGGTTCAACATGGTGCGGGCGAACAGCGGGACGTAGGCGAGTCCGACAGCGAAGACGGCACTTGCCGTGGTCTGACTCAGCGCGGTCGTCACGAACAGAGCCACGACGATCGGGGGAAACGCCAGCCAGATGTTCAGGCCGAGCAGGATGCCGTGACGCAGCCCGCCCTTGGTGAGCGAGGCGAGCAGTCCGATCAGGTAGCCCAGAATCGCCGCCAGCGCGACGGCGGAGAAGGACAACAGCACCGTCGTCCTCGCCGCGTAGACGACTCGGGAGGCGACATCTCTCCCCAGAGCGTCGGTGCCGAAGAGATGCGACCAGCTCGCGGGTTCCCGCGCCATCGCGGGCGCCGTACTGCCGGCGGCCTGGTCGATGACGAGCGGACCGAAGACACAGACGAGCGCGAGTAGCGCCACCAGCACCACAGCGCCACGACCTGACCACGTGGACAGCATGGACCGGAGAACTCCGCGCTTCTTGAGGTGAGAGCGCATCATACGGTCCGAACCCGCGGGTCCACCGCGTACAGCGCCAGGTCGACCAGCGAGTTGACGAGCAGGACGCTGATTCCGATGAGGATGATCGCGATCTGGAGGACCGGGTAGTCGCGGGAGTCCACCGCTGCGACGAGTGTGGTGCCCAATCCGGGCCACTGGAACACGTTCTCGACGATGACACTGCCGCCCAGCAGGTACCCAAACATGACCCCAGCGATCGTCAGCGCGCCGGCGACGACATTCGGCAGCACGTGGAACAGATAAAGTCGGTGACCAGGCAACTGTTTACTCCTGACTGTCCTGGCGTAGTCGCTCTGCAGTGCTCCCAGCGCCTCGACGCGAACGATCCTCGCCAGCACGGCGGTCGCCGGCAGTGAGAGCGCCAGTACCGGGAGGACGAGCGAGCTGACCCCGTCATAACCGGCGACGGGAAAGATGCTCCACATCACCGCGAAGGCGGCCACGAGCCCGACCGCCAACACGTAGGCCGGTACGGACGCGATGACTCCCATTGCCGCGGTGAACGAGTTCGAGACGAAGGGCCGCTTCTCGCCCTCCGTGGCCGCAGCCATCCCGAGGCCGAGGACCACGCTCAGCAACCCCGTGACCACGATGCTGGTCAGGGCCAGTTCCATCGTGGGCATGGCGCGTTCGGACAAGATGTCGGTCACCGACTGGCCTCCGAAGGACGATCCGAACGTGAAGGTGACCAAGTCGTGCAAGAAGGTGAGGTACCGCTCCGGGAGGGGTTCGTCCAGCCCGAGAACGACTCGCATGCGAGCCCGGTCATCGGCCGTGGCGGTCGGCCCCAGGAGACGAGCGACCGGATCGCCCGGCATGAGTTGGACCAGCAGGAACGATGCCGTTGCGAGGAGCCAGACGCTGCTGGCCAGCCTGGCGAGAAGTCCGGCGGTGAAGACTGCGAACGAACGTGTACGTGCCCTCATTTGGACCTCCGCAAGCTGCTGGGGTCGATGAACGAGGCGTACGGCCGGACGGCGATGCCCTTGGCGGTGACGAGGTGTGTCGCGTCGTAGAACATCGGCACGAGAGACACCTGCTCATTGAGCGCCTGCTGCGCCTCGGCCCAGATCGGGCAGGTGCTCCCGGGATCCTGCGCGTATGCCTGCTTGGCGAGGCGAGCGTACTTGTCGTTCGCCACATAGGAGTGGGTGGGCGATTCAGGCGAGGTCAGGAAGGGCGAGATGATTGCGGGGTCGAGCACGCCTGTCCAAGCTCCGACCCACACGTCGTAGTCACCCTCAGCGCGTCGTTCCGCCCCGGTGGCCTGGTCGACGTTCTGCAGGTTGACCTTGATGCCCGCCTTGGTCCAGGCATCGAGCGCGTAGTCGGCGACCGGCGGGGCAGGTGCGGCCGGACCGGACACGATCACGTCCACTGTGAGCGGCCGGCCGTTCTTGACCCACTTGTCGCCCCTCTTGGCCCAGCCGGCTTCAGTGAGGCTCCGCTCCGCCGCCGGAACGTCGAACTGAACCAGACCCTCATCCGTCACGTCGGACTGACAGGTCGACTGGGGCAGAGCCACACTGTTGGTCACCTGGTCAGCCGATCCGGTGACCACCGAACTCATGGCCGCCCGGTCCAGAACCCCGGCGATGGCGCGTCGCACCCGGATGTCCTGGACCGGGCTTGAGTCCTTGAGGAAGTTGAAGTGGACGAAGGTCGCGGACGAGGGAACCAGAGCAGTGGTGAACCGAGAGGCACGGAGCCTGTCGAAGGCGCCCTCTTCTCGGAAGACTCCGAGACCCAGATCGCCTGCCAACATCAGGTTCGCCGCCGTGGTCTCGTTCTCGACTACGTCGATCTTGACCTGCTTGGGCAGGTCGGCGGAGGTCGCCCCGCCTGGTCCCCAGGCGTAGTGGGGGTTGGCTTTGAACGCGTAGGAGCGGCCGGGTGCAGCGGAGGTGAGGATGTAGGGGCCGCTACCGGCCGACTTCCGGCCCAGCCCGACCGGGTCGTCGAGTCCGGATTGGCACAAGATCCCGGGATAGGTGGTCAAGTTCGAGAGCAGCGGGCTGAAAGGTTTCGGCAACTTCAGTGTCAGGGTGTTGCTGGCTTTGTCCGCGGTGACCGAGTAGTCGGTGGACCCGAGGAACGAGCCGGTGAAGGGAGCCTTGGCCGCGGGGTCCTTGAGCTTCTCGAAGTTCTTCGCGACCACCGCGGCGGTGAGATTCTCCCCGTCGGAACACTTCACGCCGTCCCGGATCTTGAACGTCGCCTCGCCGGCCGTCACCTTCCAGCTCTCCGCCAACTGGCTCACGATCTTGCCGTCCGCGTTCTTGGCCACGAGCGTGTCGTAGGACATGCGCATCATGGCGCGACCCCATCCGGTGGAGCTGAGGAGGGGGTCGAGGCTTCCCGGATCTGCAGGAACCTGGATGACGACGGCGTCGCCGTCCGCGTCGGCGCCGGCCCCGGCGCTGCAGGCGCTGGTCGCGACCAACGCCAGAACGATCATTCCCGTCACGGTTCGCACGCGCATCTGCATCTCCGTTAGCCAGCGAAGCTCAAGGGGGGCGGCTCCTTGGCGCCAGACACTAGAACACGAAATTAAGATATGTACAGAGGTGATCTAAGATATCTTTGCTTCGGTGGCGGGAGTGCCGTCACCTACCCCCCCGAAAGGACGCCGACATGACCACGTCGCGCCAAGGGTTCAGGACCTACGACGGAGCGACGCTCCGGTACGTCGACGAAGGAAGCGGGCACCCCTTCGTGATCTTGCCTGGACTCTCAAGCTCGGTGGCCAAGTTCTCGAAGCAGGTGTCGGGGCTCCGGGACCGCTACCGCGTGCTCGCGCTCGATCCGCGTGGTCACGGCGAATCAGATGCACCGGAGGCGGGCTACACGTACCACGGGCTGGCGCGCGACCTTCACGAATTCCTCAACCATCTCGGCTTGGACAGCATTGCCGTTCTCGGCCACTCCGCCGGGTGCAAGATCATCCTGACGTACTGCGAGATCTACGGGACCTCGCGCTTGTCCCACGTCGTCTTCTCAGACGACGCCCCTTGCTGCATCGGAGACGGAGCCTTCACGTTCAGCGAAGCCGAGCAGACACTCGCAGCCCTGTCCGGACCGGACGCTGTCGCATACACTCGCCGATTCTCAGACATGTTCGTCACGGACAACATGGACGAGTTCGCCCGACAGCTGTTCTACGATGAGATGTTGAAGATGCCGCGGTGGGCGCATGCCAAACTGATCCGATGGGCACTCTTCGGAGACTGGTGGGACGCGGTGAAGTTGGTGGACGTCCCGACTCTGACGATCGCCGGGCGGATCAGCAAGAATCCCTGGCAGAACATGCAGCGCTTCCACGAGGCCATCCCCGGGTCGGAGATTGCAATCTTTGAAGCGGACGAAGGCGGCTCCCACGCGATGTACTGGGAGAACCCGGAGAAATACAACTCAGTGCTCGACGCGTTCCTCTCCCGCTGAGTGGCCCGGCGCCTGCCGGAAGCAGCCACACCCCGAACCAGGACGGCACGAGTGAGAGCAGACCCCGACCCCTCCCCTTTCGACGTCGGAACACTTCGGCACCTGCCAGCGCTCCTCAAGCCCGCGTCGCCGACAGCCAACCAGACCGAGTCCTCCTATCGCACCCTTCGGCGGCGGATCCTGGAACTCGAACTGCGCCCCGGTGACCGCTTCACAGAGTCCATGCTCGCTGCCGAGTTCGGCGTGAGTAAGACTCCTGTGCGCGAAGCTCTTGTTCGCCTTCATCACGACGGATTGGTCGCACCGGCGCCTCGGGCCGGGTACGTGGTCACACCCGTCACCTTGAGGTCGACGCGGGACCTCTGCCAGCTCCGGTCCATTCTGGAGCCGAAAGCCGCCGAGCTGGCTGCCCGGAGGCGCGTGAGTGACGGCCTCGCCCGGCGACTGACCGAACTGTCCGACATCGAGCTGGCGCACCCCTACGCGAGCGACAAAGAAGGTGTGGATCGGTACCTGCGCGGCCACTTCGAGTTCCAGTCGATCATTGCGAACGCGTGCGGTAACGACCGACTGGCCCAAACGATCGTTGAACTGTTGGACGGTCTCGAGCATGTGCTGCGGCTCTGTCTCGGAGAGATCAGCTGGTCGCGCGATCGGGTCGACCAACGCTCGGCGATCGCACGCGCGATCCGCGAAGGCGATCCCGACGCGGCCTACCAGCACATGCTGCGGCGTACCACCGAAGGGGGAGAAGAGATCATCGCCGCCTTGATGGAGATCCCGTCGGTTATCGACTCCACCATCGTGAAGCGCTGAGCTCGGCCGCCCGACCCGCGAGGACGCCGCCGTTGGATGTGGGTGGGGCACAGGTACGGTGATGTGTCCAGCACCATCATGTGCCTGGCTGGGCGGTGCTTCGCCGCGACCGGCGACCCGCACGGGCCCGCGTGTCATGGCCGAACTCGACACCTGCCCGACCGGAGTCGCCGTCGCCGGCGCGGAGACGGCGGCTCTGCCTCTGACACGCCACGTCTTCCGGACGACGGGAACCACGCCCTGCGCCCCAGACCATGCGCGGCCGTCCCGACGCCGGCGGCAAGCCGGGACCTTGTCGTCGGACGGCGTCGTCAGGCGCGGACGCTCACCTCGGCTCGACCTTCCGAGACGATCCTCGCGGCCGTGTTCCACCTGCGCGTCCACCTGGTTGCCGAACCCCTCGCCGTGTTTTCAGCAGCAGGACCGCCACGCACCGCACCCCGCCGAGGATCAGGCGACTGCTCGAACCGCACGCCATCGTGCCCGCCCGGGGCCCTCGGGGCTCGCGTTCGCGCCCGGAGCGGCGACTCCGACAGCAGGATCAAGACGACGTGCGATGCTCTGCGGGCCCTTGGCGTCCACCGCCCGCACCGCTCCGCGGCAGCAGTGCCAGCCAATCGTCAGAGTCCACAACGACGGCGCCGCGAGCCGGGAGAACACGCTGCAGCAGGAAGTCGTGCACGGCGGGTTCCGGGTCGACGCAGCAGTCTCCGATCACGGTGACGTCGTAGTCGAGGTCCAGGGCCGCCAGCGTCGTGGCCAGGACCATCGCGCTCGTCGCGACCCCGCCGATAGCAAGATGGGTGACATTGTTCGACCGCAGTACCAGGTCGAGCTCGCTTCCGTGAAACGCACTCGCCCTGCGCTTGGTGACGATCGGCTCGTCTCGCTGCGGAGACAGCCTCGGATCGACTTGCGGGCCAGGGCCCCCTTCATGGAAGACCTGACCGAGCGGGAAGAACTGGTTCATGACGCGGTTGCGCGGCGACAGGTCGACGCCCGATTCTCGAAGGGCAGCCACACAGAATACCAGGAAGATGTCCTTCTCTCGCGCGCCTTCGACCAGTCGGGCGACCGTCGGCAGAACAGGTGCGCAGAAGTCGAACGCACCCGTGATCCCTGTCTGGTAATCGCCGACCAGCAGGGCCTGGCGCCCCGCCATCAGATCCACGCCCTGTTGAGGGGTGTGCTCATGAGGAACCGCCTAATCAGTCCGGACAATCAAGAACGGGCCACGACATTGTGCGCTCTGCCCGGCCAGGGCCACCACGGTGCCGGCCTCACAGGGTACGTACGGACATCTCGAACTTGGCCAGACCTGTTTCGAGGGCAGCTCGGTAGCTCTCCACGTTGGTCAGTTTGACCTCTTCGTAGCCCCGGACCAAGTCTGGGAGTGCGGCAACCTCCGCCGCCAGTTCCACGTTCTCGTTCCTGAGTCCACCTACGAGTTTCAGCACGAGCGCCTCGTACTCGGTGAGCAGGGCGCGCTCGACCCTGCGCACGTGGGCGCGGCCGAACGGATCGAATGGTGTGCCGCGGACCACTCGGGCCGCGTACAGCGCACGGAAGACGGGCCGGAACCAAGGCCCGAGAGAGATCTTGCGTTCGACGCCCAGCGCTCGGAACATGGGCGGGTGGAGCCGCCATACGGCACGGGACCCAGGGCCGAACTCGGCGGCGAGCTCGTCGGCCAGGCCGGGGCGCGAGCAGAGGCGGGCCACCTCGTACTCGTCCTTGTAGGCCATCAGTTTGAACAGGTTGCGAGCGACGGTGTCGGTGAGCAGACGAGAACCAGGAGCCACTTGCTCCTCGCGTCGGGATACTGCTTCCACGGTCCGGGTGAAGCGGCTCGCATAGGCGCGGTTCTGGTACGCGACCAGTTCCTCGGCCAGTACCGGCGTCGACGCAGCGGCGCCCGGCCGCAGTCCGCCGGCCGGCAGCGACCTTCACCGCCCTGGGCTCGATCACGAACCGCCTTCCCCAGCGAAAGGCCTGAAGGTTTGTCTCCACCGCCGCCCCGTTGAGTTCGATGGCCTGCTCGATCGCCTCACTCGGCAGCGGGAGCGCCCCAGCCTGGTAGCTGACGCCGACCATGAAGATGTTGGCGTACTGGTCGTCTCCGAACAGTCCACGGGCGAGCGCCCGCGCGTCCAGGGTCCGAATCGCGTGAACCTCCGACTCGATCCCGGCGACCAGCGCCCCAACGTCCGGGAACGACACCGAGGGGTCACTCACCATGACTCCGGTGGGCACTTCACTAGTGGACACAACGGTGGTGGTGCGTCCGGGCGAGACGACGCGGAGGTTGGCTGGATCGGCGGCGACTAGCAGATCACACCCGAGGTACAGGTCGCACTCGCCGGCCCCGAGTTTGTTGCTGGTTCCCGCACCTCGGCTGAGGCGTACATCGGATACGACCGCGCCGCCCTTCTGGGCCAACCCGGTTTGGTCGAGGGAGCGCACCGTGTATCCGGCCAGTCGCCCGGCCGTGGCCAAGATCTGCGAGACGGTCACTACACCGGTTCCCCCGATGCCCGTGAGCCGGATCCCGATCCCGTCCCTCGACTCCTCCGGCGGCGGCGCCGGGAGCGAACCCCCCGCGAGAACCTCGGGTATCCCGACTGTGCCCGCGCGGGGCACCGAGACAGTCATGAACGCGGGGCAGTCGCCCTCCAAGCAGGTCAGATCGGTGTTGCATGATCCTTGGTGGATCCGGGTCTTGCGCCCGAACGTCGTGGCCACGGGCTGCACGGAGAGGCAGTTGGACTTCCCTCCGCAGTCACCGCACCCCTCGCACACGCGCTCGTTAATGAAGACGCGGGTCTGCGGCGGCGCGTCCTTCCCGCGGCGACGGCGCCGCCGCTTCTCCACGGCGCACTCCTGGTCGTGAATGAGTACCGTCACACCAGGGACGGAAGCGAGCAGCCTCTGAGCCTCGTCGAGCCGGGATCGGTCCCAGACCTCCACGCCCCGGGGCAACCGGACTCGCCGGTAGCGTTTGAGGTCTTCGGTCGTGACCAGCACTCGGGCAACCCGCTCGGCGAGCAGGACATCGACGATACGCGGCACGTCCATGGCCCCCACAGCTCGCTGACCGCCAGTCATGGCGACCGCTGAGTTGAAGAGCAGCTTGTAGGTGACGTTCACTCCGGCCGCAACGGCCGCTCGGATGGCCAGTGAGCCGGAGTGGTCGAAGGTGCCGTCTCCAAGGTTCTGCACGTAGTGGCGCCGGTCGACGAAAGGTGCCATTCCGATCCACTGGAGGCCCTCGCCGCCCATCTGGCTGAGTCCGGTCACCTCGCCCACCTGGGACTCGGGCATGAGAAGGACCATCGCGTGGCAGCCGATTCCGGCTCCGGTCAGTGATCCGCCGACCGGCTTGGTCGAGCTGTTGTGTGGACAACCGGAGCAGAAGTACGGCGCTCGAGTGGCCAGCGGCAGTTGTGTGCGGCCGGCGGTGCTCTGGGGCCGCTGGTCCGGGTTGGGGCCGCAGTCGATGCCCCACACGTCGAGGGCCCGGTGCAGACGCCCCGCGATCAGGTCGGCGTCCAGTTCGCCAAAAGCGGGAAACAGCTCAGCGCCCGTGGCATCGTTCTTGCCCAGGACCTGTGGTGCCTGCTGCGAGCCGTAGAGCAGGTCACGGAGCGCGATCTCGAGGAACGCGCGTTTCTCCTCGACGACGACCACGGCTTCGAGGCCTTCAGCGAACTCCCGAACCGTCTCGGACTCCAGCGGGTAGGGCATCCGGGCGGGCGCTGCACGGTGACGGCGTCGGTGAGGATGACATGACACCCCGTCGGCTCGCGTCCCGACCGGAGGGGAAACCAACCCGTGTACTTCGCCCACGATGCTCGGCTACATGCAGCGCGACGACGGGGCGCCGACGTCGACGGACTGCGTGCCATCGTCCGCGCCTGCCCCGACACCCTCACCGGTGACCGGGACAAGGTCCTTACGCTCACTGGCTTCCACTACGCCTCACGCAGTCAGGACCCGGCCGGGGGTGCGGTACCCCGGACAGTTCGGAAACAATGATTACAGCGGTGGCGCTTCTCTCGTTAGAGAGAGCGAGACGACGCGGCTGTCCTTCATAGATGCTTCTGACAACGGGTTGCGTGACAAGGCCACGAAGGTTGCGGAGTGTGCGGGGTCCCTGAGTGTCTCGAGGCGTGAGAGGCGTCCGCTGTCTACCGTCGTTGGCAAATAGATCAGCTCCCATAACGCTCTGACCAGGGAAGATTCTCGTGGATTGTGGAGTTGATGTTTGGCCGCAACTCGACCTCGACATCCAGATCGGCCCGACGGGCAAGAAGCTGCTGCCGCTGACGGTGGCGCAGCCCGCGGGTCAGGGGAAGTAGGCCGCCGGAGCTGCCTCCGGCTGTCGGGCCGGAGACAGCTCGCTGTTGGCGTTGGGGTGGACGAGGGCCGGTTGGTCGGGGACCCGGGTGAAGACGCCCTCCACCCACTTGCCGGAGTCGCGACCGCCCCGGCGACGAGAGCGGCGGCCGAGCCCAGCAGGGTCAGGCGCTTACGGAAACGGGTCACGAATTCTCCATGTGTACGGCGTTGATGCCGCTTTGACCGTACGGAGTTCGTCACTCATCGCACTAGATCCATTACGGACAGTCATTCGGTGATCGCGATGAGCCACTTTCGAGCGGTTTGCTTCGGTGTGCTGACGGTTCGCGGGCGACAACTGACAGACGCGGCGCGGTATGTGTACGGAGCGAGGCAGACGCTTGATCAACCGCGCCGGTCCCGGCTCGGCGCGCGGCTCCCGGCCACTGTCTCGAATCGGGCACGAACGCGACTCGGGCGGCCGATTCGGGATCCGGGCAGGCACCGGCGGCGTCATCGGAGGCATGGATCTGGACAAGACGCCGGCCCGGCCGCGGACACCCGAACGGTTCGAGCCGGGTGAGGGCTGTCTGACCACGGCCATCCGGATCCCGGTCCGGATCGTCGTGCTCGTTCTCGTCGTCCCCGTGCGGATGGTCTGGGACCTGCTCGCCGCCGGCGCCAGGGTGGTGTACCGCTCCGTGCTGACGCCGGTCGGGCGGGGTATCGCACTGGCCTGCTCGTGGGCGTACAAGACGCTGCTCGCCCCGGTCGGGCGTGTGCTGGGCGTGGTGCTGGGGTTCCTGGGCAAGGTGCTGTTCGTGTGGCCGTGGGTGGTGCTGTGGCGGTATGTGGTGGTGCCTGTGGTGCGGTACGGGTTGGTGGTGCCGCTGGTGTGGTTGTACGAGACGGTCCTCACCCCTGTCGGCCACGGCATCGCCTTCGTCTGTTCCTGGGTCTACGAGACGCTGCTCACGCCCGTCGGCCACGGCCTCGTCTGGCTCGTCGTCACCCTGGTGGTCGCCCCGCTCGGCTGGTTCTACCGCGCCTTCCTCACCCCCGTAGGACGCGAGATCGCCGACGCCATCTGCGTCGCCTGGCGGATCGCCGGACAGATCTCGCGCGCGATCGGCCGGGCGCTGAAATGGCTGGCGTGGGTCCTGGTCGGACAGCCGGTGAGCTGGATCTACCGCACCGTCTGCACACCGGTCGGGCACATGGTCCGCGACCACGTCTGGGCCCCGGCCAAGAAGGCCGCCGTCGAGACGGGCCGGGCGGTCGGGAGCGCGCTGCGCTCCGCGGGCCACACGGTCCGGCAGGCCCGCCGCGACGCCTGGCGCGCCCTGGTCGGGGCTCCGCGCCCGGCCGAGCCTGTGAAGGCGTCACTCGACGGGGCGCGTACGCTGGGAGGTACAACAACCGTCCCCGGCGTGGTACCCGCACCCGAGATCTGCCTGCGTAAGCAGGTGTGAGCCGGGTTTTCCGGGGCCGACCGCCCGGTCGGCCGCGCGTCCGAGGGTGTGCGCCACCGCGCGCACCCCGCACCGAGGAGAAGAACCACTGGGCAAGCGACAGCCCGAAGGCCCCCCGCCCGCGCCGGCGGTGCAGCGCATCAGACTGCGTTACACCAAGCGTGGCCGCCTCCGGTTCACCAGCCACCGCGATTTCCAGCGCGCCTTTGAGCGGGCCCTGCGCCGCGCCGACGTCCCCATGGCGTACTCGGCGGGCTTCACCCCGCACCCGAAGGTGTCCTACGCCAATGCCGCACCCACCGGCACGGGCAGCGAGGCCGAGTATCTGGAGATCGCCCTCGCGGCACCGCGCGACCCCCACACACTGCGCGAACTGCTCGACGAGTCGCTGCCCACCGGGCTCGACATCATCGACGCCGTCGAGGCCCGTACCTCGGGTCTCGCCGACCGGCTCACCGCCTCCGAGTGGGAGCTGCGGCTCGACGGGGTGGCGTACGAGGAGGCCGACCGCGCGGTGGCCGCTTTCCTCGCCGCCGAGGTGGTGGAGGTCGAGCGTCGTGCGAAGAACGGCATGCGGACCTTCGACGCCCGGGAGCCCGTCGTCGACCTGCGGACCCTTCCTCCACAGGCCGATAGGCCGCAGGGGGAGCGCTGTGCGATACTGCGGCTGGTTGTTCGGCACGTGACACCCGCCGTTCGACCCGACGACGTCCTTTCCGGTCTCCGAGCTGTGGCCGACCTGGCGCCGCCGGTCCCCGCAGCGGTGACCAGGCTGGCGCAGGGGCTCTTCGACGAGGAGTCCGGAACGGTGACCGACCCGCTCGCGCCCGACCGCGAGGCAGTCACGGCAGGCCCATCCACGGCCGCCGGACCCGCCGCCGCGAAGGCGCCTGAAGGTGCGATTTCCGCGTAGGACGGTTGTTGTAGCGCGGCCCTTGTACTCGGGAGCCACCTGGGTCGGGCGGCGCGCTGACCACGAAGACTTTCGCCAGGCCGTACGTGCAACGCGTACGTACGGAACCGGCGACCCAGACATAACAGCTCCTGTGCGGCGCCCGCGCCCCGGACGGCGGCAATCGCGCCTCAGCGCGGGCCGCGGCCGGACCGGATCAAGGCGTGGCGCCCGGGAGCGTGACGGGAGAACCGCCCGCATGTCCCAGAACGAACCCGGTACGACCCGGGAGACCGAAGAAGAACTGAACAGCCCCAGCGACACACTGCCGCCGCGCCGCAGGCGCCGCGCCGCGTCGCGTCCGGCGGGGCCGCCGTCGGCGGCGGCCGAGGCCGCCGAGGGGGCGAAGGTCACGGCGAACGTGACGGACGACTCAGCGGCAGCCGGCGCGGACGCCGGCAGTGGTACGGACGCCGGCAGTGGCACGGACGCGGTCCGGGCCGAGGCCGCCGCTGATGAGGCCGCGCCGCCGCGTGCCCGGCGGCGTGCGACCCGTAAGGTCGCGGCGCCCGCCGAGAGCGCGCCGGAGCCGGTCGTCGAGCCCGTGGCCGAGGCCGCTCCTGAGCCCGCGCCCGTCGCCGAGCCGCAGCCCGAGACCGCGCCGGTCGCCGATGAGCCCGCGCCGCCGCGTACGCGCCGCCGCGCGACCCGTAAGGTCGCCGCTCCGGCCGAGACGGTCGCCGAGCCGGTGATCGAACCTGTTGTCGAGCCCGCCGCCCCCGAGGCCGTCGCCGAGCCTGTCGCCGCCGCCGATGAGCCCGCGCCGCCGCGTGCCCGGCGCCGTGCGACCCGTAAGGTCGCCGCTCCCGCCGAGGCCGCCCCCGAGCCGGTCGCCGAGACCGAGACCGAGCCCGAGGCCGTCGCCGAGGAAGCGGCCCCGCCGCGTACGCGCCGCCGCGCCACCCGCAAGGTGACCGCGCCGGCCACCACCCCCCGGCCCGTCGAGGCCGACGCCGACGACGAGATCGCGCAGGGCGAGACCCTCCCCGAGAACGCCGTCACCCAGATCACCGCCGACGAGGCGCAGGTCGAGGCCGCCGAGACGGCCGCCACCCGTGGCCGCTCGCGGCGCAGGACCGGCGGTTCGCCGGAGACCGCCGACGAGCCCAAGGCGGAGCCGAAGGCCGAGCCCAGGGCCGCCAGGAAGGCCGAGCAGCGCAACGGCTCCGCGCCGTCCGCCGCGAAGGACACCGAGACCGAGGCACCCGAGCGGTCGCGTCGGCGCGCCACCCGGCCCGCCGTGGCCGTTTTCCAGGCGCCGGTCTTCGCCGAGCCGATGTTCCAGACCCCCGAGACGGCCGCCGCGATGGCCGCCGCCATCGACATCGAGGACGACGACGACCTCGACATCGAGGACGAGACCACGGTCGAGCCCGCGCCCGCCCCCGAGCCCTCGGGCCGCCGCCGTCGCCGTCGCCGTGGCGAGTCCGCCGAAGCGGCCGAGCCCGCGCCCGCCCCGGCCTCCGCCGCCGAGCGGGACGCCGACGACGAGCGGGATGCCGAGCAGTCCGCCGAGGGCGACGAGTCCGAATCCGAATCCGAGGACTCCGACGAGTTCGACCGTCCCTCACGGCGCCGCCGCCGGGGCGGCCGTCGCCGTCGCCGCGGTGAATCCGCCGAGGCCGACGAGCAGTCGGACGAGCACACCGATGACGAGGACCGCTCCGCGGAGAGCGCCGCCGACACCGCCGAGAGCGCCGACTCCGACGAGCACGACGGCGACGACGACTCCGCAGGCCAGTCGGGCGGCGGAAGCAGCAGCAGCCGGCGGCGTCGCCGCAGGCGCCGTCGCAGCGCCGACGGTGGCTCCGACAGCGAGAACAACGGCGGCGACGACCCGGAGCGTACGGTCGTCAAGGTCCGCGAGCCGCGCGAGCGCCGTACGAAGGAGACCGAGCCCGGTACGGGCGTGGACGAGGTCCAGTCCATCAAGGGCTCGACCCGTCTCGAAGCGAAGAAGCAGCGCCGCCGCGAGGGCCGCGAGCAGGGCCGCCGCCGCGTGCCGATCATCACGGAGGCCGAGTTCCTGGCGCGCCGTGAGGCCGTCGAGCGTGTGATGGTCGTCCGGCAGCACGGCGAGCGCACCCAGATCGGCGTCCTTGAGGACAACGTGCTCGTCGAGCACTACGTCAACAAGGAGCAGGCCACCAGCTACGTCGGCAATGTCTACCTGGGCAAGGTGCAGAACGTACTGCCTTCCATGGAGGCCGCGTTCGTCGACATCGGCAAGGGGCGCAACGCCGTCCTGTACGCCGGCGAGGTCAACTTCGAGGCGCTGGGCATGGCGGGCGGCCCCCGCCGTATCGAGACCGCGCTCAAGTCAGGACAGTCGGTCCTCGTCCAGGTGACGAAGGACCCGATCGGCCACAAGGGCGCGCGCCTCACCAGCCAGGTCTCGCTCCCCGGCCGTTACCTCGTGTACGTCCCCGAGGGCTCGATGACCGGCATCAGCCGCAAGCTCCCCGACACCGAGCGGGCCCGGCTGAAGACCATCCTGAAGAAGATCGTCCCCGAGGACGCGGGCGTCATCGTCCGTACGGCCGCCGAGGGCGCGAGCGAGGACGAGCTGCGCCGCGACGTCGAGCGCCTCCAGTCGCAGTGGGAGGACATCCAGAAGAAGGCGAAGAGCGGCAACGCCCCGACCCTTCTCTACGGTGAGCCGGACATGACCGTCCGGGTCGTGCGCGACATCTTCAACGAGGACTTCACCAAGGTCATCGTCAGCGGTGACGAGGCGTGGCAGACCATCCACGGTTACGTGGAGCACGTGGCGCCCGACCTGGCCGACCGGCTGAACCGCTGGACCAGCGAGGTCGACGTCTTCGCGACGTACCGGATCGACGAGCAGCTGATGAAGGCGCTGGACCGCAAGGTCTGGCTGCCCAGCGGCGGTTCGCTGGTGATCGACAAGACCGAGGCCATGATCGTGGTCGACGTCAACACCGGGAAGTTCACCGGCCAGGGCGGCAACCTGGAGGAGACCGTCACCAGGAACAACCTGGAGGCGGCCGAGGAGATCGTGCGTCAGCTGCGGTTGCGCGACCTCGGCGGCATCGTCGTCATCGACTTCATCGACATGGTCCTCGAATCGAACCGGGATCTGGTGCTGCGGCGGCTGCTGGAGTGCCTGGGCCGGGACCGTACGAAGCATCAGGTCGCCGAAGTCACCTCGCTCGGCCTGGTCCAGATGACCCGTAAGCGGGTGGGCCAGGGCCTGCTGGAGTCGTTCTCCGAGACCTGCGTCCACTGCAACGGGCGTGGCGTGATCGTCCACATGGAGCAGCCGACCGGCAACGGCGGCGGTGGCGGCAAGCGCGCTAAGAAGCGCCGCGGCGGGTCGGGCGCGGACCAGGACCAGAGCCATGACCACGAGCACGAGACGGCTGCCGACGTCCTGACGGACGCGGAGACCGAGTCCGAGGCCGAGGTGGCGGCGGAGGCCGCCGCCCCGGTCGCGCTGCCCGCGCCGGAGTTCGTGCCCGACGAGGAGCTCTACAGCAGCGTCGCGGAGGCCGAGACGGCCGCCCGTGGCGGGCGTTCGCGGCGCCGGGCGTCGCGCAAGGCGTCGGCTCCGGCCGGTTCGCCGAGGTCGACGGAGCCCGCGCCGAAGGCCAGGGCCGAGGAGCCGGCGGAGGTGCCGGCCCCGGTCGCTTCGTCCGTGCCGGTGGCCGAGCCCGAGCCGGTCGTGGCGGAGGCCGCCCCGGAGGCGGCCCCGCCGCGTGCTCGTCGCCGGGCCACCCGTAAGGCGTCGGCCCCGGCCGGTTCGCCGCGGACGGCCGGGTCGGACGAGGCGTTGGAGCAGGCGGCCGAGGTCGTGGTCGAGCCGTCGGCGCCGCCCGTCGCGGCGGAGCCGGAGGCCGTACGGTCCGAGGGCGCCACCGACACGACCGCCACCGACACGACCGCCACGTCTGCCGAAGAAGATACGGCGCCGCTGCGTGCCCGTCGCCGGGCGACCCGTAAGGCGTCGGCTCCGGCCGGTTCGCCGGCGGGCGCCGAGGAGGCGGCCGTCGTTGTCGTGGACTCGGACTCGGCGGCGGAGACCGCCGCGCCCGCCGACCAGTCCGACGACGGCCACGCCGACGACGCGGATTCCTCGGCTCCGGTCAAGAAGACCGCCGCGAAGAAGACCGCCAAGAAGGCCACGGCCAAGAAGGCGGCCACGAAGAAGACGGCGGCGAAGAAGACCGCTGCCAAGAAGACCACCACGAAGAAGGCGGCCTCGAAGTCCGCGGCCAAGAAGACATCGGCGGCCGAGCGTGAATCGGCCTCCGCCGTGTCGGTACCCACGGATGGCTGAGCGCGTGAGCTGAACCTTTGGTGACCGCCAGTTGAACGACCCGTGCCCCGCCCTGGGAATCCAGCGGCGGGGCACGGGTCTTTTGTTTCATGGTTGATGTGATTGGTGCGGTTAACGGTTAACAGGCCAGAAATTCTGTCGGAAATCCCTGATAATGTGACTGGCGGTCCCCGCCGACGACAGTCCCCGCCCGGAACCTGCGGTCGGGGACGGCCCGTACAGGGACAGCTGTCCCACACATTCCTCGGCAGGGCGTCGGCCATCGCGCCGTAGGGGTACACGCGGCCTCATGAGACGCGCGCTGCACTCCTGGCCTCTGCCCCAGAGAGCTTTCGCGGTGTTCAAGGAGGACGACGTCCATGTCGACCAGTGAAGTGCGGCCCATCCCCGCTGCCCGCCCGGTCATCGGGGAAGAAGAGATCGAGGCCGCGGTACGCGTGCTGCGCACCGGCCGCGTTGTGCAGGGCCCCGAAGTTGCCGCGTTCGAGGAAGGCTTCGCCGAGCTCGTCGCCGGCCGGCACTGTGTGGCCGTGAACTCCGGCACATCGGCGCTCCACCTGCTCCTGCTCGCCCTCGGCATCGGTCCGGGTGACGAGGTCATCGTCCCGTCGTTCTCGTTCGCCGCCTCCGCCAACGCCGTCCGGCTCGTCGGCGCCGACGTCGTCTTCGCCGATATCGAGCCCGGCAACTTCGGTCTCGACCCGGCCGCCGTCGAGGCCGCGATCACCCCGCGCACCGCCGCGATCATGCCGGTCCATCTCTACGGCAACCCGGCCTCGATGGACAAGCTGATGCCCATTGCCGACAAGCACAAGCTCGCCGTCGTGGAGGACGCCTGCCAGGCCCACGCCGCGTCCCTGCACGGCACGCCCGTCGGCGCCTTCGGCTCCGGCGGCACCTTCAGCTTCTACCCGACGAAGAACATGCACTCCCTCGAAGGCGGCATGATCTCCACCGGTGACGCCGAGGTCGCCCGCACCCTGCGCCTGCTGCGCAACCAGGGCATGGAGCAGCGGTACGCCAACGAGATCGTCGGCGCCAACATGCGTCTCACCGATGTGGCCGCCGCCATCGGCCGGGTGCAGCTCACCAAGCTCGCAGGCTGGACCGAGCAGCGCCGAGCCAACGCCGCGTACCTGACCGAGAACATCACCGCGCCCGGTGTGGTGACACCGCCGGTCGCCGAGGGCGCGCACCACGTCTACCACCAGTACACCGTCCGGATCAGCGGTGACCGCGACGCCGCCATGGCCGCGCTCACCGAGGCGGGCGTCGGCAACGCCGTGTACTACCCGACCCCCATCCACCGGCTGCGGCCGTTCTGGGAGCCGGACCAGAAGGCCGGACGTCACTGGGATCTGCCGGAGACCGAGCGGGCGGCGGCCGAGGTCGTCTCGCTTCCGGTGCACCCCTCGCTGTCCGATTCGGATCTGGAGCGGATCGTGACCGCCGTGAACAAGCTGGGAGAGAACCTGTGACCACCGCTGGGGGACTGCGCGCCGGCCTGATCGGCCTCGGTTCGATGGGGCGCCACCACGCGCGTGTGCTGGCCGGACTCGACGGCGTCACGCTCGTCGGGGTCGTCGACCCGCTCGGCGACAAGAACGGACTGGCCCAGGGCGCGCCCGTCCTGGACACCGTCGGCGAACTGCTCGCGCTCGGCGTCGACTACGCCGTCATCGCCTGCCCGACCGCCCTCCACGAGGAGGTCGGCATCCAGCTCGCCGAGGCCGGGGTCAGCGCGCTCATCGAGAAGCCCCTCGCCGACACGGTCGACGGCGCGCGCCGCCTGGTCGAGGCCTTCGAGTCGCGCGACCTCGTCGCCGGCGTCGGCCACATCGAGCGCTGCAACCCGGCGCTGCGCAGCCTGCGCGCCCGGCTGGAGGCCGGCGAGCTCGGCGACGTGTACCAGGTGGTGACCCGCCGTCAGGGCCCCTTCCCGCACCGGATCGCGGACGTCGGCGTGGTCAAGGACCTCGCCACCCACGACATCGACCTGACCGGCTGGGTGACGGGCCAGGCGTACACCTCGATCTCCGCCCACACCGTGTCCAAGAGCGGTCGCCCGCACGAGGACATGGTCTCCGCCGTGGGCCGGCTCTCCGACGGCACGATGGTCAACCACCTCGTGAACTGGCTGAGCCCGCTCAAGGAGCGCTTCACCTCGGTCACCGGCGAACGCGGCTGCTTCATCGCCGACACCCTCACCGCCGACCTGACCTTCTACTCCAACGCGGCGGTGACGACCGAGTGGGAGGCGCTGCGCGCCTTCCGCGGCGTCGCCGAGGGCGACATGATCCGCTACGCCATCCCCAAGCGCGAGCCGCTGCTGGTGGAGCACGAACTGTTCCGTGACGCCGTCCTCGGCGAGTCCCACGACATCTGCACACTGCGGCAGGGTCTTCGTACGGTCGAGGTAGCAGCGTCGGTGCTGGAGTCGGCCGCGAGCGGCCGCACGGTGGCTGTCGAGACAGGAGAGCCCGCGAGCCATGTCGGCTGACAAAGTGGTGGCGCAGCGGCGCGAGGGCCCGCGTGGGCGGATCGTGATGCTGGTCGACAACGGCGTGAACGGTGATTCACGCGTACAGAAGGAAGCCCGGTCCGCCGCCGCTGCGGGCTGGGACGTCGTCCTGCTGGGCAAGTCGCCCACCAAGAAGGAGCAGACCTGGCGGCTGGGGGACGCCGAGGTCAGGCTGCTGCACGTACCGGGCCCCCTGCACCGCAGGCGGCACGAGTACCGCCGCGCGATCCTGCGCTCCCCCCTCGCCTACCCGCCGGGTCCGCTCGCCGCCTACCGCAGGCAGCGGATGAAGGCGTGGCGCGCCCAGCTCAACCTCCGGGTCATCGAGGCGAAGCTGGCGGGCTCCACCGTACGGAGACTGGCCCTGATCCCGCCGCGTCTGGCCGCCAAGGCGCTGAGCAAGTGGGTGGGTCTGCGGGCCCGCCGCACGCGCGCGCTGGAGCAGCGCCGCAAGGACATGACGTCCCGTCTTGACCGCTTCACCACCGCGTTCTGGGAGCGCACGATGGGGGACCGGGCCTGGCGCCGGCTCGACCCGTTCCTGTGGGACCTGGAACTGGCGTACGGCAAGGTCATCGACGCCCTCGAACCCGATCTGATCCACGCGAACGACTTCCGCATGATCGGTGTGGGCGCGCGGGCGAAGCTCCGTGCCAAGGGCAGGGGCCGCGAGATCAAACTGGTCTGGGACGCGCACGAGTTCCTGCCGGGCATCAAGCCCTGGAACCCGCACCCCCGCTGGCACATCGCCCAGTGCGCGCACGAGCGTGAGTACGCGAAGTACGCCGACGCGGTCACCACCGTCTCGGCGACGCTCGGCGAGATGCTCGTCGAGCGGCACGGGCTCACCGCCACCCCGGAGATCGTGCTCAACGCCCCGGACGCGGAGATCTCCCCCGAGGAGGCCGCCGAGCCGGTGCCGGACCTGCGCGCTCTGTGCGGGATCGGCCCCGACGTCCCGCTCACGGTCTACAGCGGCGCGGCGGCCCCGCAGCGCGGCCTCGACATCATGGTCGAGTCGCTGCCGCGGCTGCCGGGTGTCCATGTGGCGTTCGTGGTGCTGCGGCCGACGTCGGAGTACATGACGTCGCTGCTGATCCGGGCGGCGGAGCTGGGTGTGGCCGAGCGCGTCCACATACTCCCGTACGTACCGCACTACCAGGTCGTGCCGTTCCTGTCGGCGGCGGACATCGGCGTCATCCCGATCCACCACTGGCCGAACCACGAGATCGCCCTGATCACGAAGTTCTTCGAGTACTCGCACGCGAGGCTGCCGTTCGTGGTCAGCGACGTGAAGACGATGGGGGAGATGGTCGCGAAGACCGGGCAGGGCGAGGTCTTCACGGCGGAGGACGTCTCGGCCTACGTCCGCGCGGTCACGGCGGTCCTCGCGGACCCCAAGAAGTACCGCGACGTGTACGAGGACCAGGGCCTGCTCACCGAATGGACCTGGGAGGCCCAGGCCGACATCCTCGACGGCGTCTACTCCCGCCTGCTGGGCCGCCCGCGCACGAAGTCCGGGGCACCGAAGAGCCGGGTGGCGGCATGAGTGACAGACCTGATGTGACGGTTGTGGTGGCGGTGTACAACACCATGCCGTATCTGACCGAGTGCCTGAACTCGCTCGTCGGCCAGACCATCGGTCTCGGGCGCCTTGAGGTCGTGGCCGTCGACGACGGCTCGACCGACGACAGCGGCGCCGAACTCGACCGCTTCGCCGAGCGGTACCCGGACACGGTCAAGGTCATCCACCAGGAGAACAGCGGCGGCCCGGCGGCGCCGAGCAACCGTGCCCTGGAGGTCGCCACCGGCCGTTTCGTCTATTTCATCGGCTCCGACGACTACCTCGGTGAAGAGGCGCTGGAGCGGATGGTCGCCTGCGCCGACGAGCACGGGTCGGACGTGGTGATCGGCAAGATGGTCGGCACCAACGGCCGGTACGTCCGCCAGGCGATGTACAAGAAGAGCGATCCGGACATCAGCCTGTACGGCTCCGACCTGCCGTTCGCCCTCGCCAACACCAAGCTCTTCAGGCGTGAGCTGGTCGAGAAGTACAAACTCCGCTTCCCCGAGGACCTGCCGGTCGGCAGCGACCAGCCGTTCACCATCGAGGCGTGCGTACGCGCCGCCCGGATCTCCGTCCTCGGCGACTACACGTACTACTACGCGGTGAAGCGCGGCGACGCGAGCAACATCACCTACCGGGCCGACCATCTGTCCAGGCTGCACTGCACCACCCGCATCATGCGGCACACGGCCGGTCTGATCGATCCGGGACCCCAACGTGACGCCGTCCTCAAGCGTCACTTCACCTGGGAGCTCGCCAAGCTCATCCAGGACGACTTCCTCCCGCTCGACCCCCGTACGCAGCGCGAACTGTGCGCCGGGATAGCCGAACTCGCCGACGAGTACCTGACGGACGAGCTGCGCGACTCGCTCGACGTCAAACGACGGGTGCGGATCCTGCTGGCCCAGCGCGGCGCGGTGGCCGAACTCACCAAGGCCATCGCCGACGAGGTCGAGCACGGCGCGCCGCCGTTCCTCCTTGAGGACGGGCAGGCGTACGCCGCCTACCCGGGGCTGCGCGACCCGGCACTCCAACTGCCCGACCGGGGATATCAGTTGGTGGGGGAGGCGGTCCCGGGCCGGCTCGCCAACGGCACCCGGCTGATCTCCGCCGCGTGGGACCAGAGCGGCGACTCCCTCTCTCTGACGGTCGCCGTACGGATCGGGGTCGCCGGACAGACCGACTCCGCGGTGATCCGGCTGGCCAGGACCGCGATGCCGAAGAGCGCGGACAAGGCGGCGGCCCGGCGACTGCCGGTCGACCACCAACTCCCCGAGCCGGTGGGGGAGTTCACTCGCGTTCCGGAGTCCGACGGGGGTGGCGGCACCATCCTGACCGCACGGATCCCCCTCCCGGCCACCAGGGTCAAGGCGGGCGTCCGGGTCTACGTGGACGTCGCCGGCTCCACGTACGAGATCCCCGTCCGCACCCGCGGCCTGCCGATGCCGCTCGCCCGCCGCTGGGGCAACGCCGTCCCCTACCGCGCGTCGGCCAACGTGAACCCCAAGGGGCGACTGGTCATCACCACGGCTCCGCTGTGGGAGCCCGCACTGTCCCTCGGCGCGCGGGTACGAAGCCTGCTGCCCCGGCTCAAGAGGAAAGTAAACCGATGAACATCTGTGTAGTCGCGCTCGGCAAGATCGGTCTGCCGCTCGCCGTGCAGTTCGCCGCCAAGGGCCACCGCGTCATCGGCGCCGACGTCAACGAGAAGGTCGTCGAACTCGTCAACGCCGGTACGGAGCCCTTCCCCGGCGAGCACGACCTCGACATCAAGCTCAAGCAGACCGTCGACGCCGGGCTGCTCACCGCCACGACCGACACCGCCGCCGCCGTCGCGCAGTCCGACGCCGTGGTGGTCGTCGTCCCGCTCTTCGTGGACGCCGAGGGCGTGCCCGACTTCGGCTGGATGGACTCGGCGACGAAGGCGATCGCCAAGGGCCTGAAGGCCGGCACGCTCGTCAGCTACGAGACCACCCTGCCCGTCGGCACCACCCGCACCCGCTGGGCGCCGATGCTCCAGGAGGGCTCGGGGCTCACCCCCGGCGAGGGCTTCCACCTCGTCTTCTCGCCCGAACGCGTCCTGACCGGCCGGGTGTTCGCGGATCTGCGCCGCTACCCCAAGCTCGTCGGCGGCATCGACGAGGCGTCGACCAAGCACGGCGTCGACTTCTACGAGGCCGTCCTCGACTTCGACGTACGCGAAGACCTGCCGCGCGCGAACGGCGTGTGGGACCTCGGCACCGCCGAGGCCTCCGAGCTGGCGAAGCTCGCCGAGACCACGTACCGCGACGTCAACATCGGCCTGGCCAACCAGTTCGCGCGCTTCGCCGACCAGAACGGCATCGACGTCAAGAAGGTCATCGAGGCCTGCAACAGCCAGCCGTACAGCCACATCCACCAGCCCGGCATCGCCGTCGGCGGCCACTGCATCCCGATCTACCCGCGGATGTACCTGTGGAACGACCCCACCGCGACCGTCGTGCGCTCGGCGCGCGAGGCGAACGCGGCGATGCCCGAGTACGCGGTCGACCTGCTGGCGGCGGCGTACGGCGACCTGACCGGCGTCAACGTACTCGTGCTGGGCGCGGCCTACCGCGGCGGCGTCAAGGAGACGGCGTTCTCCGGTGTCTTCCCGACCGTCGACGCGCTGCGCGCGCGGGGCGCCGTGCCGTACGTCTCCGACCCGATGTACACGGCCGAGGAACTGACCGCGCACGGCCTGCCGCCGCACCAGGGCGAGAAGGTCACGGCGGCGGTGCTCCAGGCGGACCACGCGGAGTACCGCGACCTGAAGCCGGCCGACCTGCCGGACGTCACGGTGCTGGTCGACGGCCGCCGCACGACCGACCCGGAGGCGTGGCGCGGGGTACGCCGCGTCGTCATCGGCGGCTGAGACCCCGCCAGACCCCGGAAGAGGCCCGAACCGCCGTACGGTTCGGGCCTCTCGTCGTATCGGGGTCAGGCGCGCTCGGTGAGCACACCGTCCTTCTCGTCGTGGAGCGCGCCGGTCCTGGGGCACTCCCACACACCGGGCTCCCCGTCCCGCTCCACGAGCTTCACCCCGGCGCGCCCGACCCACCCGATCCGCCGGGCGGGAACGCCCACGACCAGCCCGAAGTCCGGTACGTCCTTGGTGACCACCGCACCCGCGGCGGTCATCGCCCAGCGGCCGATACGCAGGGGCGCGACGCAGACCGTCCGGGCACCCACCGAGGCGCCCTCCTCGATCTTCACGCCGACCGCCTCCCAGTCGGAACCGCGCTTCAGCTTGCCGTCGGGGTCCACGGAACGGGGGTTGAGGTCATTGGTGAGGACGACGGCGGGCCCGATGAAGACACCGTCCGCCAGCTCCGCGGGCTCGTACACCAGCGCGTAGTTCTGGATCTTGACGTTGTCCCCGATCCGCACCCCGGTCCCGACATAGGCGCCACGCCCCACGACACAGTTCTCACCCAGGCGCGCGTTCTCCCGGATCTGCGCGAGCTCCCAGACACTGCTCCCGTCACCGACCACCGCGGTCTGATCGACCTGGGCGGTGGGCTGGACCCTGTAGTTCACGCTGGCGCCTCTCCGTGTACGTTTCCGACGGTTGAGCATACGTCGGGGTCACCGGCCCGTTCCGGCCGCCCGTGCCCACTCCATCCGGGGCTCCACCACGTACCGGAACACCCGTCGTACCGGCGGCGTGCAGAGCGCGGTCACCAGCAGCGCGGCGGCCAGGGTCACCGCGATCCGGCCCGGAGGGGTTTCCAGGAAGGGGTCGTCGTAGCCGCCCAGGAACCGGGCGCCGCGAATGAAGAAGCCGTGCAGCAGATAGCCGTAGAGCGTGCCGGCGCCCAGGGCGGTCATCCACAGACGGCGGCGCGGCACCCACGCCAGGAAGCACGCGCCCAGTACGAGCGCCACCGCGAACAGGAGCAGGGTCATCGCCGCTCCGGCCCAGACAGGCTCGTCCAGCTGGCGGGCGCTGTAGCTGCGGAAGAACCACGAGGTGGACATGCGCGGCACCGACCAGTACGCCACCAGCAGTGCGACCAGACCGACCGGCAGGGCCGCGACCCGCACCCAGGTGCGGCGCAGATACGCGAAGTGCTCGGGGCGCAGCCGGAGTCCCAGCACGAAGAAGGGCAGGAACTGAAGGACACGCATCAGCTGGAGATCGTCCCCGATCCCGGTCGACATCGACGCGAGCGCGGCGATGGCCAGAGAGAGGGCCACCGGCCACCGGACCAGCTGCCAGAACGGGGTGGTGATCCGCCACAGGAACAGGGCGGGCAGGAACCACAGGATCCAGTACGGATCCGCCGGCGTCAGCGGGAAACCGGGGGTCTCCACCGCGCGGTGGAAGAGCGTGTACGCCACCTCGAAGACGAGGTACGGCACCAGGATGCCGGTGACCAGCCGCCACACCCGCTTCGGACTCAGGTCGAAGCCGCGCGAGAAGTAGCCCGCGATCACGATGAATACGGGCATGTGGAACGCGTAGACGAAGCTGTACAGCGCCTCGACCACCCGCCCACTGCCCGGCAACGGCTCCCACGAGTGCCCGACGGCGACCAGGACGATGGCCAGGTACTTGGCGTTGTCGAAGAACGGATCCCGCTCCCCGACACCGTCACCGGCGGGGGCGTGGGGGCGCTCCTGGGAAAGGGAGGAGACCATTACGACACCCTAGGGGGTGCCGGGCGGATGCCACGGCGCCGGGCTCGAAGGGCGGCCGGCCGGCCCGGACCTGCCCCGGTATGTGGCACCGGGGCAGGCATGGAACGGCGCCGCCAGTAAGGCTCGGTGCCTCAGAGGTACCGGCCGATGATCTCGGACCGGCTGTACCAATTACCGGGTGGTGACTGCCAACTCGCGGTCGGTTCGCCGAACGTGCCGGCGGGACCGGTGATCCATGTCCACATCTTGACGGTGGAGTCGTCGTTGTACCGGTACACGGCCCCGAGATCGTCCTGGCCGTCGCCGTCGTAGTCACCGGCCATGATCTTCATCTCGGTCCGCCAGAAACGGTCCGCCGCCGCCTCCCAGAGGACGGTGGGGGATTTGACCGTGCCGTTGGCGGCACCGGCGAAGGCGTGGACGATGTCATGCCCGTCGGTGAAGTCGTACCAGGTCGCGAAGTCGTCCCGGCCGTCGCCGTTGAAATCACCGGAGAAGAGTTCCGTGCGGGCCCAGTCACCGTAGGCGGTGCTGCTCCACGCCTCGACGGGGTGAGCGAAACCGCCGGACGGGGAGGCCAGGAACGTCCACAGCTTGACGCTGTCGTTGTCATAGTCGTACAGCGCGCCGAGGTCGTCCCGCCCGTCACCGTTGAAATCGCCGGTGGTGAATTTGGTGCGGCTGAGTGCCCAGGTCGTCGTGGTCCACGAGCTGAAGGGGGAATTGAACTTCCCCGCGGAATCCGAGGTGAAGGTCCACAGTTTCGTGCTGTCGGTGTACCGGTACCAAACGCCGATGTCGTCGCGGCCGTCGCCGTTGAAGTCCCCTGCGTGCAGGGTCATCCGGTCCAGGGTCCACGAGCCGGCCCAGGAACTGAACGGCTCGTTGAAGGTGCCGTTGCCTTTGCCGATCCAGGTCCAGAGCTTGATTCCGTCGTCGTACTGATAGGCGGCCGCCACATCGTCGGTGCCGTCACCGTTGTAGTCGCCAGATGTGATCTTCATCTGGCTCCAGTCCCAACCGCCCGCGCTCCTGGTCCATGCCGTGACGGGAGCATTGAACGAGCCGTCCGAATTCGTCCGGAAAGCGTGGATCGCGTCATGCCCGTCCGCGTAGTCGTACCAGTCGGCCATGTCGCTGCGGCCGTCCGCGTCGTAGTCGTGGCGGATTGCCGTGCCGCTGCTCCAGAGCGACTGGCCCTTGACGTTGTAGATCACCAGGTTGCCGCGGTCCTGGAGCAGGGCGAAGCCCTCCGGGGCCGTTGTTTTCGACTCCCACAGCACCGTGCTGCCGTCCGCCTTGTAGACCACGAGGTTTCCGCCGGTCTGCATGATGGCCTTGGCGCCCACGTTGCCGGAGGTCTTCGTCTCCCACAGCGTCTTGCCCGCGTTGGAGGTGATCACGAGGTTGCCGTCGTCCCCCATCGTGAGCTTGGCCGAGCGTGAGGTGAACGACTGGCCGCCGTTCAGTGTCGTGCCCGCCGGGATGCGGGAGCCGCCCGTGATGCCGTCGATGACGAACGAGGCGCCGAAGGAAAGGTTGTCCGAGGACGGCGTCTTCCCCGGCCAGCCGAGCATCGTGTTGTCCGTCTTACGGGCCCAGAGGTCCGGTCTGCCGTCACCCGTGACATCGCCCACCGAGCCCACGGCGGGGTACGCGGCGGTGGTGTAGCCGGTGCCGATCTTCACGCGGCCGGCGCTGTTGCCCCAGGTGGTGGGGTCGAGCAGGCCGTCAGGGCCCTTCTTGCCGTACGAGCGCCAGATGGTGCCGGTGGCGTTCTCGCGCAGCCACAGGTCGGCGATCTGGTCGCCGTTGAGGTCGCCGGGGGCGACGACCGTGAACTTGTCCCAGTCGCCGTTGCCGACCAGGACCGGCTCGCGGGCGACGTCGAGGGAGTACGTGGCGCGGTTGCCGTAGTACGCCCAGAGCTGCTTGCCCTGCTTGACCAGCAGATCGGGCTGGGTGTCGCCGTTGATGTCACCGGCGGACACGACCTGTTCGGCGTTGTGCCAGTGGTCGTCGCCGGTCCACTCCTCGCCGTAGTCGCAGCCCAGGTCCGGGTCCTTGACGGGGCAGGCGACGCTCAGCTCCTTGAAGTCGTCACTGATGACACCCGCGCCGTCGTTGGGATAGGTCCACAGCTTTTGCTTCTTGTCCACGTCGTCGTATTCGAGTGAGACGAGGTCGTTGTAGCCGTCCTGGCCCCAGTCACCGCGTGAGTCGACCTGGCTGCCGGCGAAGGACTTGCCGCCGCCGTTGGTGGCGGCGGAGAAGCTGCCGTCGCCCTGGCCCGCGTACGTCAGCAGAGTGCCGTTGGAGTCGATGCTCCAGATGTCGCGGTTGGCGTCGCCGTTCAGATCTCCCGGTCCGTCGCGCTCCTGTGAACGCGTCGCGTAGTACACATAGGTGGCGGTGTCGGACCGGTTTCCGGCCTTGTCGACGCTGAAGGCGTAGATGAAGTGCGGCCCGTAGCCGGGCGGCTTCACCGTCACGGGCACTCCGGGCTTCGCGTCGCGCACCTCGGGGTTGTAGTCCGTGTACCAGCTGTACTGCGCCACGTCGGTGACCCCGTTGGCCGCGAAGGTGAACTTGCCCTCCTCGCGCGCCTTTCCGGTGACGGCGGGCCAGCCGTTGTCACCGGGCGGGAACTTGTTGCCCTCGGAGGTGATCACCGGAGGTTTGCTCGGCCGGGTCCGGTCGAGGGTGAACTTGCAGGTGGCCGACCAGGCGGAGTACGCGCCGTCCTGGTCCTTCGTCCGGGTCTTCCAGGTGTAACTGCCGGTCGGCAGGTCGACATCGGGCACGACCAGGGTGGAGATCTTGTTCTTCGCGGCCGGGATCGACTTGTCCACGACCGCCGTGCTCGAACCGGACTTGAAGACCTGGAACTCGGCGGTGAGATTGCCGGCGTCCTTGTCGTCGTACTTGGCGTACAGACTGACGCGGGTGTTGCCGATCAGGCCCCCGCTCGCGCAGGAGGTCTTGGGATTGGTGCCGAGCCCGGTCGGCGTCTTGGGCGGGTTGTTGTACTTCGTCTCCAGCACCGCGGTCTTCGCGTCGAACTTCTTCCAGCCGAAGGTGTCGGTCTCGTCCGACGCGTACAGACCGAAGTTGACGCTGGACCAGTTCTTGGACGCGGCCTCACGGACCTTGGCCGTGGTGTCGAACTCCAGGTTGCCAGCGGCGCAGTCCTTGCTCCAGCCCTTGGAGTCGTCGACGGTGTAGAGCTTGGTGTGCTGGGCGGGCTGGTTGTTCCAGGTGGTCTTGGACGAGATGGGGCCGACGTGCCACAGCTCGACGGGTCTGTCCTGGCACGACCACGACCAGGTGTTCCTGACCCGGAAGGTCGACGACTTGACCTGGGCGCCCTTGATGTTGCTGGTGTCCAGCTGGAAGAAGGAGCGGGACAGGCCGTTGGTCTCGGCCTCGTAGCCGACACGCACCACCTCCTTGGTGTTCCAGAAGGACGTGTTCGGATACTTCTTGTAGACCCGGGTCCAGTTCTGCCGCTTACCCCAGGCCCAGGACGGGTCGATGTAGACGGGGTACTGGGTGGCCGCACCCGTCAGCAACTCCTGGTCGGGCTTGATCTCCAGGGTGTCGCCGCTCACGGTCGTGGGCATCTGCGCGTCCTTCGCGCCGGGGGCCGGCTCGAAGAGATCACCGGGTGTCTCCTCCTCGGCCGCGGCGCCGGCCTTGGCTGTGCGGGCCCCGGCCGGGGGATCGTCCGAGCTGATCGACGTGGAGTCCCACATCAGCGGAGACGGACTGGTGAAGACCGTCTCACCGGCGGGGTTGACCGCGGTGACGCTGCCGGTCTCCGAGTCGGTCGACACACTCAGCCCGACCGTGTCCAACTTGTACTTCAGCGAGGCCAGTTCGGGGTTGGCGGCGGCGGTGGCTGTCTTGACGACCAGCAGCTGCGAGAAGCCCTCGACCTCGGCCTTGAGCTGGAGGTCCACGCCGGGCAGCACCTCGGCGTACGTGGCGACGTTGCCGTCCAGGGTCGGCGCGGGCAGCGGTTTCGGCCAGGCCAGCGACAGGGTGCGGCCGTCCTTGACGCCGGAGAGCAGGGCGCCGGATCCGCCGCCGGAGAAGGTCACGGCCACGGTGGAGGCTTTGGGCCCGATTCTTCCGTCGGTGGTGGGGGCCAGCGTGGGATCGGTGGGGATCCAGGCGCCGTCGCGCAGCATCCGTATCGGCGTGCCGTAGCGCTTCACCGAGAACGAGCCGTCGGGCCCGGCCCAGGTGTCGGAGGACTCGGTGCGTGCCGACGTCAACTCGTAGGGCTGGCCGGTGATCTGGGCCTGCTGGAGTGCGTAGTCCTCTTCGCTCGTCGAACCGTCGGCGACGGGATCGGCGGCCGCGGATTTCGCGGACACCGAGTGGGGGGAAGTCGGCGAAGCCGCGGCCGGTATCGCTGTCACGGCCGGCGCCATGACGGCTCCGGCCAGGACAATTGGTAGTACGCGTTTCGGCCAGTTTCTCTTTCTCTGCCCATGGCTTGTCGTCCGCACGACACCTTCCCCTCTGTTTCGGCATTGCCGAGCGGTGACTCTATAGCGACACGGCGTAATTCTCGGCCGGCACGCGATCTTTACATCTGGGAGGGGGCCAGGTATCCCCATTCCGTGGCAAGTTGGGCGGAACGGATCTTTGACTCCTTTCTGTCTCGGCCCTGTTGAGCTGCGGAAAGTGATGTGCGCGACTGTCGGTGGCGAATGTCTGGAAAACAATTGTTTTCCACCGTAGGTGACTTGTGAAGGAGTGGTTGACACTGCCTTCACCTGTGCTGTTACTGTCCGTCGGTCATTATTGACACTATGCGAGGGGTGGGGGCGTGAGCCGTTTCGGCGTGCGGGGATGGGTGGTCGTACTGGCCACTTCGGTGATGGCGGGAATGCTCTCCGCGGTCCCGGCGGCTGTGGCCGAGCCGAATTCCGGCACGTCGCTCTCAGCCCTGAAGCAGCCCGCTGCCGTACCCGTACGCAAAGCCGGAATCGGCGGCACCAAGCGCGCCGACGCCGCCGCCTCGAACCGTTGGAAAACCCCGAAGGTCAACTGGCCGCGAGCCGGTTCGGCGACCGTCGACTTGACCGGGACAGCGGCCAAGGGCGTTGTACGCGAGGCGGATTCGCTCCCTGTCTCGGTCGCGGCCTCCTCCACAAGCAAGGCGGCCGAGCTCACCAAGCTCACCAAGGTGAAGGTCGCTGTCGCCGACCGCACCGCCACCGACGCGGCGGGCGTCGACGGCCTGCTGCTCAGTGTCGGCCGGGCCGACGCGGCCACCGGACCGGGCCGGGCCCGCGTCCAGGTCGACTACTCGTCCTTCCGCGGTGCGTACGGCGGCGACTGGGCCTCCCGGCTGCGGCTGACCGAGCTGCCCGCCTGCGCGCTGACCACCCCGAAGAAGCCCGCCTGCCGCACGGGCAAGCCGCTGGCCACGGAGAACGACACCAAGTCCGGCCGCCTCACAGCGACCGTCGGCGTCGAGACAGGCACCGCCACCGTCCTTGCCGCAGCGGCCGAGTCCGCCGGCCCCTCCGGCGACTACAAGGCCACCTCGCTGCAGCCGTCCGGCTCCTGGTCGGCCGGCGGCGCCTCGGGCTCGTTCAACTGGTCCCACCCGATCGACGTGCCCGGCGTGCCAGGTGGTCTCCAGCCGTCCATCAATCTGAGCTACAGCTCTCAATCGGTCGACGGACGGACCGCAGCCTCGAACAACCAGCCCTCCTGGCTGGGGGACGGCTGGTCGTGGGAGCCCGGCTACATCGAGCGCCGCTACAAATCGTGCGAGGACGACAAGAAGGACGGCACCAACACCACCAGGGTCGGTGACCTCTGCTGGTACAACGACAACGCCACCCTGTCCCTCGGTGGCAAGAGCACGGAGCTGGTGTATGAGGAGGGCGAGGGCTGGCACCCGGCGACTGACTCGGGCGAGAAGGTCGAGAAACTGACCGGGGCGTCCAACGGCGACGGCGGCACCGCCGGCGTCGACGGTGCGGGAGAGCACTGGAAGATCACCACGACCGACGGCACCCAGTATTTCTTCGGCCTGAACCGGCTGCCCGGCTGGAGTGACCACGGCAGCGCGGCGGACGACCCGGTCACCAACTCCACATCTACGGTCCCGGTGTTCGGCAACCAGTCCGGTGAACCCTGCTACAAGGCCGCCTTCGCCGACGCATGGTGCCAGCAGGCGTGGCGCTGGCAGCTCGACCACGTGGTGGACCCGCGTGGCAACGCGATGGCCTACTACTGGAAGAGCGAGTCCAACAACTACGGCCGGAACGTCTCCGAAACCACCGGCAAGGCCACCGTCACCTCCTACGACCGCGGCAGCTACCTCGACCACATCGACTACGGCCTGCGTGCCGGCAGTGCCTACACCTCCAAGGCCATGGGCCAGGTCGACTTCCGTGTGGACGAGCGGTGTCTGAGCACCTGCACCACGTTCGACGAGACCCATGCCACGAACTGGCCCGACGTGCCGTTCGACCTGTACTGCAAGTCAGGGGCGACGGAGTGCAAGAGCCAGTACTCGCCCAGCTTCTGGTCCCGTAAGCGCCTGACCTCCATCACCACCAAGGTCCTGACTGGCGGCGCTTACAGCGACGTCGACTCCTGGACACTCAAGCAGGGGTTCCCCGCCTCCGGTGACGGCATCTCGACTCCGATGTGGCTGGAGTCCATCACCCGTACCGGCAAAGCCGGCGGCAGTGTCTCCCTCCCCCCGGTCACGTTCGCCGGTGAGCAGAAGGCCAACCGGGTCGACAAACTCGGCGACGGCCTGGCCCCGTTCATCCGGCTGCGCGTCTACCAGATCACCACGGAGACGGGCGGCACCATAGCCGCCACCTACTCGCAGCCGGACTGCACCGCCACCACCCTGCCGGCCAAGGACGCTTCAAACACCACCCGCTGTTACCACTTCAAGTGGGCCTTCGAAGGTGAGACGGCCCAGGACGACTGGTTCAACTCCTATGTCGTCACCCAGGTCAGCGAGGGTGACAACCTGGCCGCCACACCGGACAAGGTGACCTCCTACTCCTACCTGGACGGCGCCGCCTGGTCCAAGAGCACCGACGAGTTCACGAATGCCGAGGACCGTTCGTACTCGGTGTCCCGTGGCTACGGCCGGGTGCAGATCCGCACCGGCGCGGGCTTCGACGCGAAGACCCTCACCGAAGGACGGTACTTCCGCGGCCTCGACGGCAAGGAGGTCAAGGACTCCACCGGCGAAGTCGTGACCGACCGTGAGCAGTTCGCCGGCAAGCCCCGCGAGACCCTGACGTACAACGGAGACGACACGAGCAAGCTGGTCTCCGCCACCTCCTACACCCAGTGGCGCTCCGCACCGTCGGCGACCCGCACTCGCACGGGACTGCCTGACCTGGAAGCGCGGATGACGGGCACGCAGACGGTGTCCACCCGGACCACCACGTCGACCGGCACCCGTACGACGCGGAGCACCACCGACTTCGACGACTACGGCATGGTCAAGTCGATCTCCGAAACGGGAGATACGGCCAAGACCGGCGACGAGAAGTGCACCACCAGCACATACGCGCGTAACACCGCGACGCGGCTGCTGAACCTCGTCTCCCGGGCCGAGACGGTCGCGAAGGAGTGCGGGGCCGCCGTCAGCAGGCCGGAGGACGTCATCGACGATGTTCGTTTCTCCTACGACAACGGTGCCCACGGTTCGACACCGTCCAAGGGCCTGGTCACCAAGACCGAGCGGATCACTGGCACGGGCAGCGGCTACGACACCAGCGCCTCGGTGCCCAGCACCTGTGGTACGTCCAAGACCGAGCTCTGTTACGACCAGTACGGCCGCGCTCTCGCCGCCACCGATGCCTACGGCAAGACGACGACCACGACGGTCACCCCCGCCAGTGGCGAGGTGCCGACCCAGAGGGTGGAGACCAACCCGCTCGGACACACGACCATCACGGTCCTGGAGCCGCTGCGGGGCCAGCCCACCCAGGTCACCGACGCGAACAACAAGGTGACCACCACCGCCTACGATGCCCTGGGCCGGGTGACCAAGGCATGGCTTCCCACCCGTTCGGCCGCCACCTACCCGGACTCGCCGAACCGGGCGTACGACTACCTGGTGCGGCGGGACGGTCCGGTCGTCACCACCACCAAGTCCCTTACGCACGACTCGCAGTACCAGACGTCATACGCGTTCTCCGACGGTCTGCTGCGTCCTGTGCAGACGCAGGAGCTTTCCCCTGACCGCTCGGGCCGTCTGGTGAGCGAGACGCTCTACGACACGCGTGGCCTGGCCTGGCGCACCTCCGGGGTGTACTACGCCGAGGGAGCTCCCGAACCGGTAGCGGTCACGGGCCAGGAGCTGAAGTTCCCGTCGTCCAGCGACACCCTGTACGACGGTGCCGGCCGTGTCACGGCGGTGATCGCGCGGAAGTTCGGGGACGAGACCAAGCGCACCACCACCAGCTATACCGGTGACACGACCACGGTTGTCCCGCCCGAGGGCGGCACCGCCACGACCGAGGTGGTCGACGCGCTGGGACGTACGACGGAGGTGAAGCAGTACACCAACGCCGATCGTACGCAGTCGCAGTCCATCACGTACACGCACAACGAGCGGGGACTGCTGGAGCGGGTCACCGACCCCTCGGGTGCGAAGTGGACGTACACCTACGACGTCCGGGGCCGCCAGACAAAGCTCGACGACCCGGACAAGGGCGTCTCCACCACCGTCTACGACAAGGGAGACCGGGCCACCGACACGACAGATGTCGCCCGTGGCATCACTCTCCACACGGACTACGACGACCTCGGCCGTAAGACCTCCCTGAAAAAGGGCTCCACCGCCCTCGCGGGCTGGACCTACGACACCCCGGCCAAGGGGCAGCTGTCCAAGGCAACCCGCTACATCGGTGGCAAGGCGTACGAGAGCGCGATCACCTCGTACAACTCGCTCTACCAGCCGGTCCTCACCCAGGTCACCATCCCCGACAGCGAAGGCGCCCTGGCCGGAACCTACAAGTGGACCACCGCCTACAACGTCAACACCGGCCAGGTGACACGGCAGGAGCAGCCGGCGATCGGTGACCTGCAGGCGGAGCGGGTGAGTACCACCTACACCGCGGTCACCGGTCTGCTCAGCACCGTCGGAGTGCCCGACGCCGCGCTCATATCCGCGAACACCTACGACCACTACGGCCGCAACATCCGCCAGGAATACGGCGAGTTCGGCAAGCACCTGTGGGCGACCAGCGAGTACGACGAGCACACAGGTGCGCTGACCCGCGCCTACACCGACCGTGAGGTCGCGCCCCAGCGCATCGACGACACCAAGTACGCCTACGATCCCGCGGGTAACGTCACCTCTGTCGCCACGGCCTACGGCCAGGACGCCACGCGCACCACCGATACCCAGTGCTTCAACATCGACGCCCTGCGGCGTATCACCGAAGCCTGGACCAACACGGGCGAGCAGTGCGCCGGTACACCGTCCACCTCCGTGGTCGGCGGCCAGGACGCGTACTGGACCAGCTACACCTTCGACGCGCTCGGCAACCGCAAGACCGAAACCCAGCACGAGACCGCCTCCGGCCCCACCGGCGACACCCTGCGCACATACGCGGCTCCCGAAGCCGGTACGCACAACCTGCCCAAGGTCACCCAGACAGGCACCAACCCGCACGAGGCGACATACACCTACGACAGCGCCGGCAACACCGAGACCCGCAAGATCGGCACCGCCGAGTCCCAGAGCCTGAAGTGGGACGACGAAGGCCATCTCAAGTCCGTCACCCAGGGCACTGCCGACAGCAGCTACCTGTATGACACCGAGGGCCAGCGGATGATCCGCAAGGACTCCACCGGCACCACCCTCTACCTCCCCGCCGGCAACGAACTGCACCTGGCCAAGAACGGCACTGTCACCGGCACCCGCTACTACACCGCCGGAGAATCGCCCATCGCGGTCCGCAAGGGCGGCAAGCTGACGCTCCTGTTCAGCGACCACCACGGCACCGGCACCACCCAGGTCACCACTGATGCCGCCCAGCAGGTCACTCGCCGCAAGACCACCATCTTCGGCGCCCCCCGCGGCACCCAGCCCAGCAACTGGGCAGGCGACAAGGGGTTCGTCGGCGGCACCAAGGACGCCGACACCGGCCTTGTCCACCTCGGCGCCCGAGAGTACGACCCGCTGATCGGCCGCTTCATCAGCGTCGACCCGCTCATGAACCTGAGCGACTCGGAATCGCTCCACGGCTACACCTACGCCGGCAGCAATCCCGTGACGTCCTCGGACCCCACCGGCCTGTGCCGGCCCGAGTCCTGCGGCGCGGGCGTCGCGATCGGCGGCACCGGCATCGGCAAGAACAACCCGGTCCGCTATGTCCAGGCGAAGAACGCGCCTGATCCGCGACGGCAGTTCGCCATCGGGGCCGGCATCAACGGTGACGGGTCTGTCGTCGGAACGAACACGACGATCGTGTACCCGACCATCGTCGTCCCGAAGGGCTGGGACGGTAAGAAAGAATTCACCCAGCGCTTCTACAAATACCTGGACGCTGCCCGTCAAACCAATGGGAGTCTGCCGCGGTTTCTGGAAGACCCCACGAATCCCGATTACAATCCGGCTGCCGCGGAAGAACAGTTGGGTTACTGGGCCCTGCAGGCCTGCAGGCTCACGGGGAACTGCCCCAAGGATGTGAAGGCCAAGTTCGGGTCGATGTCCGCGGGCTTCCTCCTCGAAGCCGCGGCGGCGGCCGCGGTAGGCGGCCCCAGGGCGGGGGCTCTCGGGAGCTGCACCAAAAACAGCTTCACACCTGAGACCCGGGTTCTTCTCGCGGACGGCACCTCGAAGTCCATCGAAGACGTACGGGTCGGCGACAAGGTCCTCGCCACGGACCCGAAGACCGGCAAGACCTACGCGAAGACGGTCACGGCCGAGATCAAGGGCCAGGGCGCGAAGAACCTCGTCAAGGTCACCATCGACACGGACGGCAAGAAGGCCACCGGGCCGGCCACGGTCACGGCGACCGACGGCCACCCCTTCTGGGTCCCCGAACTGAACGAGTGGATCACGGCGACGGCCCTGAAGCCAGGCCAGTGGCTCAGGACGAGCGCGGGCACACACGTCCAGATCACGGCGGTGGCGCGCTGGACGCAGCAGGCGACGGTGTACAACCTGACTGTCGCTGGCGTGCATACGTACTATGTGCTGGCGGGGGCTACACCGGTCCTGGTGCACAATTGCGGCCCGAGCAACGACGACCTTTATAGCAGTGCCCTCAAGCCTTTCCGGAAACCGGGAGGCGATCATGAGGCTTCCCGTTCCTATCAGAAGCATACGAAGGCGACAGGTCGCGGTGACTCGACGCTCCTTCCGTTGAACTCCGGTAAAGATCGCAAGGATATTTCGGAATATCTGCTTGAAGATATTCTTATCAATCCGAAGTCGGCCAGGCGAGACTACACGCATTCAGACCACGGCGATATCATCGAGATTTCGTTGCCCGATGTGGGTGCGCGATGGACCAGCGGTGGAAATTTCATCGGTTTCATTGATCACCCCAGTTATAGATAGCGGGACTGCTTTGAGGTGGTGTTTGGCGTGGGAAAGGAATCATCACTTCTCCAACGGCTCAGTCAGGAAGGAGGTGTGGTCGAAATTTGTGTGAAATCAACCACGCTCAAAGATTGGCAGGCGGCAGTTGGCGGGCTGCTCGCATCCGGCTACCCCATGAAATTCTCTTTTCATGGGGAGCCGGCCGCGCTCAATCTAAGCGCGGAGACTTTCGGTAAGAGCTTCGACAGCGTCTACTCGCTTGAGGTTGCTGTAGGCTCCCAGGTGTGGGCGACGGATTTTGTGAGGTTGGACCTGATTGATTTCCAGTGCAGCCCGCGCCTCATCTCAGACCCAACTGAGATTCAGTTCTTGTCGGAGTTTATGCGAAACATCGCCGCATCGGTACGAAAGATAGTCGAGTTCATTCCTGAAGCTGTCCATCCGGATAAGGTAGAACCTTACGCGCGGGTGGATACGCAAGGGGTGTTTAGGATCCGGTAGTGAGTTCCTGTCTCTGGGAAGTCCGAGTCCCCCCGGTCAGCCCTTCTTCACTCGCCCCCGCCCCCACCAGATGCCCCGAGATGTAGCACGTCGCGATCATCGACAGGGAGGCGCGGAGCCAGTCGGTGTCCGGGGACTACCAGGCGTAGGCCGTCACTGGGGTGAACAGCAGTAGCGCCGCGATGCGCAGGGCCCACCGGCGGAGGCGGCGTGGGGATTCGGCAGCGGATGCTCAGTCCGTTCTTGGAAGAGAGCCCTTCTCTTACAAGCACGAGGATCAGTGGAATCTGGGCTACTACGATCCTAATTCCAAGATGTTTGTCGCCAAGACCGTCGATGGGAACATAAACACCGTGATGACCAATGTGGAGCAGTCGTACATCGGCCGCCTTCGGAGGGAGAGCTGATCATGACCGACGTCAGAGTTACTTATGATCAGAAGGCGAATGCGGCCTACGTCCAACTCGCCGATCCGAAAGCGCGGCCGAACGTGGCGCGCATGTATCCCTGCGATCCGGTCGAGGTCGGGGGCATGATCAACCTCGACTTCGACGAGGACGGGTGTCTCGTCGGTATCGAGGTGCTGGCGGCCCGCTCAAAGCTCCCCCGGTATTTGCTCGACGTAGCCGAGCGACTCGACTGAAAGGGTACGGCGCGGGCGACGCTCACTCCTTCATGGCCCGCCCCGCCGCCCCCACGCGTCGATGCGGCCGTCCTCCGTCGGCGGGTCGTCGGGCACCACGGCTTACCCAACCGCCGCCGCCATTGCCACCCCTGCCGGCTCTGCGCTCCGTCTTCGCCAGCACGGTGTCCGGATCTCCCGGCGACTCTGCGAGCCACACGTCCAGCCAGCCGGGGCATCTGCCTGCCGCGCCGGGGCGCCGCCGGTAGATCCCTGGCTGGGGCGCCAAGGCCTGGTTTGACCCCCCACACAGCCGCCCCGTACTCTTGACCCTCGGCGTGTTTCTTTGCGCGCCTGCTCCTGAGCACCTCACCTGCCGGTGGCTGTCATCGACGCCGTCGGCGGAGGCCGCTCGTCCCATCCGGATGTGGCGGCTGGCATCAGGAGTCCCGTTCCGAGCGAGAGTGAGATCCGCGTGTACGCCATCGTGCGCAGCGGTGGTCGTCAGCACAAGGTTGCTGTTGACGACATCGTTGAGGTTGACAAGATTCCCACTGCCAAGGTTGGCGACACGGTCGAGCTCTCGACCCTGCTCGTGGTCGACGGCGACGCCGTGACCAGCGACCCGTGGGTCCTGAACGGCATCAAGGTCACCGCCGAGGTCGTGGACCACCACAAGGGCGCGAAGATCGACATCCTTCGCTACAAGAACAAGACCGGTTACCGCCGTCGCCAGGGCCACCGCCAGCAGTACACGGCGATCAAGGTCACCGCTATTCCCGCGGCCGCGAAGAAGTAAGGGACTGAGGAGACATGGCACACAAGAAGGGCGCATCGTCCACCCGTAACGGGCGCGACTCGAACGCTCAGCGGCTCGGCGTGAAGCGCTTCGGCGGTCAGGTCGTGCTCGCCGGTGAGATCCTCGTCCGTCAGCGTGGCACCCACTTCCACCCCGGTTCGGGTGTGGGCCGTGGTGGCGACGACACGCTGTTCGCGCTGGCCCCGGGTGCGGTCCAGTTCGGCACCCACCGTGGCCGCAAGGTCGTGAACATTGTTCCGGTCGCCGAGTAATTCGGTACCCGTAGAGCGATTTCGATCGGTTTCTCGCGAGGGCGGACCTCACTTCCCGTAGGGGAAGCGGGTCCGCCCTTCGCTTGTTCAACTGTCTGAACGCAGGATTTTCCGTCTGTACTGGAGGCACCACCATGACCACCTTCGTGGACCGCGTCGAGCTGCACGTCGCCGCGGGTAACGGAGGCCACGGCTGCGCCTCCGTCCACCGTGAGAAGTTCAAGCCGCTCGGCGGCCCGGACGGCGGCAACGGCGGCCGTGGCGGAGACGTCATCCTGGTCGTCGACCAGTCGGTGACCACGCTTCTCGACTACCACCACTCGCCGCACCGCAAGGCCACCAACGGCCGGCCCGGCGAGGGCGGCAACCGTTCCGGCAAGGACGGTCAGGACCTCGTCCTGCCCGTTCCCGACGGCACGGTCGTCCTCGACAAGAGCGGCAACGTCGTCGCCGACCTCGTCGGCCAGGGCACCACCTACGTCGCCGCCGACGGCGGTCGCGGCGGCCTCGGCAACGCCGCTCTCGCCTCCGCCCGCCGCAAGGCCCCCGGCTTCGCGCTGCTCGGCGAGCCCGGCCGGTCGGGCGACATCGTCCTGGAGCTCAAGACCGTCGCAGACGTCGCGCTCGTCGGCTACCCGAGCGCCGGCAAGTCGTCGCTGATCTCCGTACTCTCCGCGGCCAAGCCCAAGATCGCCGACTACCCGTTCACCACGCTCGTCCCCAACCTCGGTGTCGTCACGGCCGGTTCGACCGTCTACACCATCGCGGACGTCCCCGGTCTGATCCCGGGCGCCAGCCAGGGCCGCGGCCTGGGCCTGGAGTTCCTGCGCCATGTGGAGCGCTGCTCGGTCCTCGTGCACATCCTGGACACGGCCACGCTGGAGTCCGACCGCGACCCGATCTCCGACCTCGACATGATCGAGGAGGAGCTCAAGCAGTACGGAGGCCTCGACGACCGCCCGCGCATCGCGGTCCTCAACAAGATCGACATCCCGGACGGTCTGGACCTCGCCGAGATGATCCGGCCTGAACTCGAAGCGCGCGGCCTGCGTGTGTACGAGGTGTCCGCCGTGGCCCGTACCGGTCTCAAGGAGCTCTCCTTCGCGCTCGCCGAGATCATCGCCGCCCAGCGCGCGGCGAAGCCCGTCGAGGAGGCGACCCGGGTCGTCATCCGGCCCAAGGCGGTGGACGACTCGGGCTTCACGGTCGGGCTGGAGGAGGACGGCCTCTACCGCGTACGGGGCGAGAAGCCCGAACGCTGGGTCAGGCAGACCGACTTCAGCAACGACGAGGCGGTCGGCTATCTCGCGGACCGGCTCAGCCGGCTCGGCGTCGAGGGCGAACTCGTCAAGGCCGGCGCCCGCTCCGGCGACGGCGTCGCGATCGGCCCCGAGGACGACGCCGTCGTCTTCGACTGGGAGCCGACCGTGATGGCCGGCGCCGAGATGCTCGGCCGGCGTGGCGAGGACCACCGGCTCGACGCGCCGCGCCCGGCCGCCGTACGGCGCAGGGACCGGGACGCGGAGCGGGACGACGCGGACAAGGAGTACGACGAGTTCAGGCCGTTCTAGCGATTCCGGCCGGGCTCCGGCCTGTTCGCGTGCGAACCCGTTCGGTGCCGTAAGCATCGAATTCGAGTGGTGACGATACGATTACGCGCCGTCGCGCCCCCCGGCACCCCGATCCGCCCTCTGCCGTCACCAAGGCCGTGGTCCGCTCCATCCGGAGCGGACCACGGCCTTCGTCATGTGCATACGGCCTAACGCGCCCGGATGGCCGAAAGTCAACTGCGCGCATTGACGGATTTGGGCGGAATAATGGCTCATGCGGTTTCTTTTCAAGTACTCGCACAACCGTCGGCCGCGTTCACCCGTCTTGCATGCGGGGCACAGCCGTGACGGCTGCGTGAACCCGTCCGGACCTGAAGGGGAACTTGGGATGACCGCCCAGGATTCCGAACACCGAACGGAGCGTTGATGAAGATCTCCTTCCTCATCCACACCATCTATGGCATCGGCGGCACCATCCGCACCACGCTCAACCTCGCGGAGGAGTTCGCCGACCAGCATGAGGTGGAGATCGTCTCGGTCTTCAGGCACCGGCTCGTCCCGCTCTTCGACGTCGACCCGCGCATCACGCTCGTCCCGCTCATCCACACCTGGAAGGAGTCCCCGGCGTACGAGAAGGACCACCCGCTCCATCTCCAGCCCGCCGAGTACTTCCCCCGGAACGAGGCGCGCTACCGCGAGTACAGCAAGCTGACCGACGAACGGGTCAGGGACCACTACGCGGATTCGGACGCCGACGTCGTCATCGGCACCAGACCCGGACTCGCCGCGTACGTCGCCCAGTTCGCCCCGGCGAGCGCCGTGCTCATCGGCCAGGAGCACATGACGTACAACCACCACAAGCCCGCGCTGCGCAACGAGATGTACCAGCACATCGACGCGCTCGACGCGTACGTCACCGTCTCCGAGGGCGACGCCGCCGTCTACCGCGCCCAGATGCCGTTGCCCGCGACCCGTGTGCTCGCCATCTCCAACAGCGTTCCCGAGCCGTCGATCCAGCCGTCCACGGGCTCGGGCACGACGGTCGTCGCCGCGGGGCGGCTCTCCGCCGAGAAGCAGTACAGCGTGCTGGTCGACGCCTTCGCCAAGGTCGTCGCCGTACGCCCCGAGTGGGACCTGCGGATCTACGGCGGCGGCCCGGAGAAGGAGAACCTGCGCCGGCAGATCGACCGGCTCGGCCTCTACAACAGCGTGCGGCTCATGGGCTCCGTCTCGCCCATCGAGCCTGAGTGGGCGAAGGGCGCCATCGCCGCGTCCACCTCGCGCCACGAGTCCTTCGGCATGACCCTCGTGGAAGCGATGCGCTGCGGCCTGCCCGTCGTCAGCAGCGACTGCGACTACGGCCCCCGGGAGATCCTCCAGCCCGGTGTGGACGGCCTGTTGGTGCCCGTCTCGGACCCCGGCGCGGTCGCCGACGCGCTGCTCAAGCTGATCGACGACGAGCCGCTGCGCCGCAGGATGAGCGCGGCGGCCGTACGGAACGCCTCTCGGTTCGATCCGAGCCAGGTCGCCAAGAAGTACGAGGAGCTCTTCGGCGAGCTGCGGACCGTCGCCGCCCAGCGCGCGGCCGTGGGCGATTTCATGCCGGTCGCCGACTGTGTGGTGGAGTCCGGCGGCGCGCTCGCCTTCTCGCTCGTCGCGCCGCAGGCGGCGGCCGTCGTCCACGAGGGGCTGAAGCTCGTCTGTGTGCGCGCCGATGTCCGCACCCAGGAGCGCGTCTTCCCGTTGTCCGGCAACGGCTCGGTCACGATTCCGGCGGACGCGGAGTTCAGCGAGGGTGTCTGGGAGTGCTTCGCCGAACTCCCGGAATCCGGGCGGCGGGTACGGATCGCCGCGCGCTCCATCGACCAGCGCGGTGCGATGAGCGCTAGCGAACGCGCGCGGCACGGTGAGCCCGTCCACAATCTTGTCCCGTACGCGACACGGCCCCAGAAACATCTCGCGCTCCGCGCCTGGGTCAGGCCGGTCCACGCGGAGGCCGGTGACATCCGTGTCGACGGCAAACGCATCACGGTCGCGGGCGAGTTGCTGGGCGCGGGCACGATGGCGCAGGAGCCTTCGCTGGTGGTACGCCGACGGAGCAAGCCCGCCGTCGAGTTGACGTACGCGGGCAGCCGGGAGGGGGAGCGCGGATTCCGCTTCACCTTCCCCGCTTCGGGACCGGCCGGACGCCAGGTGGCCAGGTCGGAGTCGTGGGACCTGCTGCTCAAGTACGCTCCGGACGCCGCGCCGGTGAAGGTCGCGCGGGTGCTCGACGACGTCGTGGAGAAGCGGCCGATCTACGAATACCCGGTCACGGAAGTCCGTAAGAGGAGGCCGTGGGGACCGGTGCGCCGAGTGGTCCGTAAACTGAGGAGCCGGCCGGCCCAGTGGGTGCGGGTGCGGATCATGTACATGGGGACCAACGACCTCATCGTCAACGTGGCGGACGCTCCGCAGAAATAGCGTGGTAATCGCGGAAGCCGCTCACGTGCGGCGGAATTCGCTTACGTAGCGCTTATATGGCGGTCGGACCGAGGTCGGATCGCGGATGGACCGAGTTCGGGAAATCGCGGACGCGAAGTAAAGGTCCGGTGCAGGTAACTGCCTGGTGGTCGTGGTGATGTGGTGTCGGTCACGCCGCAGTTGGCCGGGCTCGGTCCCAATCTGGCTGGCCAGAGGGTGAACAGATGGTTTCCTGTAGGTGAGGGGCATCCGGCGTCCGCCTTGCGAGACGGTCACGGAGAGTGCGACCATCACAGCGTCCCCCACTCGTCTCAAGGTAGGTCGTTCTGTGTCTGTGCCGCATGCAGCCCATCCCCGCACCACGGCAGTCGTGCTCGCCGGTGGCACCGGCCAGCGCGTGGGCCTGTCGATCCCCAAGCAGCTGCTGAAGATCGCGGGGAAGGCTGTCATCGAGCACACGCTGTCGATCTTCGAGCGGTCTGACTCGATCGACGATGTGATCGTGCTGATGGCGCCGGGTTTCGTGCCCGACGTGGAGAAGATCGTCGCCAAGGCCGGCCTCACCAAGGTGACCAAGGTCATCGAGGGCGGCCAGACCCGCAACGAGACGACGGAGCGGGCCATTTCGGCGCTGGGCGAGGGGCTCGCCGAGGGGGAGGACCGCAACGTCCTGTTCCATGACGCGGTGCGTCCGCTTCTGTCACAGCGCGTCATCAAGGACTGTGTGGACGCGCTCGGCCGCTATCAGGCCGTCGACGTCGCCATCCCGTCCGCCGACACCATCATCGTGACCCGCACACACGGCGGTGACGGCGAGTTCATCACCGACGTCCCCGACCGCTCGCGCCTGCGGCGCGGCCAGACGCCGCAGGCGTTCAAGCTCTCCACGATCCGCAAGGCGTACGAGATCGCGGCGGGCGACCCCAACTTCCAGGCCACCGACGACTGTTCGGTGGTCCTGCGCTATCTGCCCGACGTGCCGATCTACGTCGTCGCGGGTGACGAGTACAACATGAAGGTGACGCAGCCGGTCGACGTCTTCATCGCCGACAAGCTGTTCCAACTCGCCTCCACCGCGGCCCCCGTACAGGCGGACGAGGCGGCCTACCGCGAACTGCTCTCCGGCAAGACGCTGGTGGTGTTCGGGGGTTCGTACGGCATCGGCGCGGACATCGCGGCCCTCGCCGAGCGGTACGGGGCGAAGGTGTACGCGCTGGGCCGCTCCACCACCGGCACCCATGTCGAGAACCCGGAGCATGTCGACGACGCGCTGTCGAAGGCGTACTCGGCGACGGGCCGCATCGACTACGTCATCAACACGGCGGGTGTCCTGCGCATCGGCAAACTCGCCGAGACGGACAACACGACGATCCAGGAAGCGCTGAACGTCAATTATCTGGCGCCCGTCCAGATCGCCCGCGCTTCGTACAAGTATCTGGCCGAGACCCAGGGCCAGCTGCTCCTCTACACATCGAGCAGCTACACCAGGGGCCGCGCCGAATACAGCCTCTATTCGTCCACGAAGGCGGCCATGGTGAATCTCACCCAGGCCCTCTCGGACGAATGGGCGGGGGACGGCATCCGGGTGAATTGCGTCAATCCGGAGCGCACCGCGACGCCGATGCGCACCAAGGCGTTCGGTACCGAGCCCGCCGGCTCGCTGCTCTCGTCGGAGGCCGTGGCCCGTACGTCGCTGGACGTTCTGCTCTCCGAGCTGACCGGTCATGTGATCGACGTCAGGCAGCAGGACCCGACCAGGGAGGCGTCTTCCGAGGCGTCGGGATTCGAGCAGGCGCTGGCCTCCGTCCTTGACCGCCAGGAAGATGTGTAATAATTCACCATAAGTTTGCATTAAACGGGCCTTTGCGGTCGCCATTCGGCGAATTGCAGAGGCCCGTGTGCGTGAAGCCCCGACTTCACAATTTCCGCCAACTGTGAAATAACCGGCACCCTCTCCTGGAGCAGGTTCTTCGTGATTTCGACCGCAATTCGCCTGGCCCGTGTGGGCAGCCGCGCCGAGCTGGCCGCGGCGGCCCTGCTGGGGCTGGGATACCCGTGCGTCATGCTCGCAGCGCTGATCCCGAACCTCTGGTTCTTCGCGGCGGCCTGCGCCGTGACCTACGGCGCGGACCGATATCTGCACCAGCGGAACAGCTATCTGGTCAACCGGCTCAACAAGGTCCGGGCCGGTCTGTCGATCCGCTTCCTGGTGCGCCAGTTGCTGCTCGTGTTGCTGCTGGCCCGGATGGGCCTGGCCGAGCAGCCCCTGTTCTACGCGGCGGTCGCCGGTTTCCTGCTCTTCTACGGCGTCCAGGCACCGCAGGGCGCGCTGGCGACACTGATCCGGCTGCGCCGCGGCATGCCGGTCGTCGCCCGCAACGTGGACCTGCACGCCCTGCGTATCCCGGACGCCCCGCCGAACTACCTGGTCAACCGCTCCGCCGAGAAGATGCTCCACCTCGACCTGTTCGCGATGGCCGGTCTGCTGGTCGCCGCCGAGTCCGGCACGGACGCGTACGGGTACGCGGGGCTCGGCATCACCCTCGGGCTGGGCCTGGGCTACCTCCTGCTGCTCGTGCCCTACCTGCGCCGCAGCCGCCGCGTGCCGCAGCCGCCGATCGTGCTCGGCGCGGTCGACAACTGGCTGCGGGAGTACCAGCCTTCGGTGGTCCTGTACTTCTCCGGCTCCAAGGAGTCCGCGTACCAGGTCAACATGTGGCTGGAGACGCTGGAGCAGTCCGAGGGCCGGCCGCTGGTCCTGCTGCGCGAGCGGGCCATCATGACCCAACTCGCCCCGACGTGGCTGCCGGTGCTCTGCGTCCCCGGGGGCACGCACCTGATGAACCTCGACCTGTCGTCGGTCCGGGTCGCGCTCTACGCGGCCAACGTGGGCAAGAACATCCACCTGCTGCGCGTCCCGACCATGAAGCATGTCTTCATCGGCCACGGCGACAGCGACAAGATCGCCAGCGTCAACCCGTTCAGCAAGGTGTACGACGAGGTGTGGACCGCCGGGCGGGCCGGGCGCGACCGTTACGCGCTGGCCGACGTCGGGGTCCGCGACGACGACATCGTCGAGGTGGGCCGGCCGCAGCTCGCGCCCATCAAAACGAGCGCGGGCGCGCCGGGGCACCCCGTACCGACGATCCTGTACGCGCCCACGTGGGAGGGCTGGGACGACAACCCCGGCAACACCTCGCTCCTGCTGGCCGGCGAGAACATCGTCAAGGGGCTGCTGAAGGCCGAGAAGCCGGTCCGGGTCATCTACAAGCCGCACCCCTTCACCGGGATCCGCGACAAGAAGGCCAAGGCCGTCCACGACCGGATCACGGCGATGGTGAACGCGGCGAACGTGGCGCGCGCGGCGGAGCCCCGCTGGGCGAAGGAGAGCGCCGACGCGCAGGCCGGACAGGCCGCCGCGCGGGCCGAGTTGACCGGTATCGAGGAGCGCCTCGCCGCGCTCACGGCCCCGGGCCGCGCGGGCGGCGACGAGTCGGAGGAGTCCCGCGTCTCGCTCGCCGACCACGACCGCCTGGACCGGGCGAAGGCGCTGCGGGCGGAGTGGAACGACGCGTACTGGCGGACGTTCGGGTGGTGGGAGCACAAGGTCGTGACGGGCGCCGAGCCCAAGCTGTACGACTGCTTCAACCAGTCCGACGGCATGGTTTCGGACATTTCCAGCGTGGTGTCGGACTTCATCGCGAGCGGCAAGCCGTACGCGGTGACGGACTCGGCGCAGCTGGGTGTCGAGGAGTTCAAGCGGCAGAACACCGCGGTGCGGGCCGCGGTCGTCCTGTCCAACAGCGCGGCAGAACTGGACGAGTTGCTGACAGCGGTCGCGGACCCGGCGGCAGACCGGCTGGCGGCGGCGAGGCGCGAGCTGAAGACGTATCTGCTGGGCCCCGACGAGCCGACGTCGATCGAACAGTTCAACGCGGCGGTGTCCGCCCTGGCCGCCAAGGCAGCGGCCCGCAACGTGGGTGTGACCCAGCGCCTGAGCGCCCAGGAACAGCCGGGCACGAACCCGGAACGCGAACCGTCGGCGGACCCGGAGTCCCCTGCGGCGGAACCGGCACCGATCCCGGACCCGAACACCGCGGAAGCACCGGCGGCCCACTGACAGCACCGGGGACGCGCCCCGCCGAGTTGGCGCCCGCGACCTCGGTCGGGCGACGTGAAGGCCGTACGGGGTCCGGGGCGGAGCCCCGGTTTCGGGAAGGGGCGGGTAGGGGAATGCCCCGCGCAGCGGGGGGGCCCCCCCCCCCCCCCCCCCCGCCACCACCCCCCCCCCACCCCCCCCCACCCG
>NZ_JBHXRX010000015.1:0-31220 GCF_042714995.1 Streptomyces sp. NPDC058665 | reverse complement strand
GGGGCTGGTATTTGTGTATAAGAGACAGGGAATGCCCCGCGCAGCGGCCCACCCCGCCCACCCCGATCCGGTCACGTCCCCCGCGACCCACCGGCACGGCGCCGTGCCGGTGGGCGAGCGCGAGGGCTCGCGCCCTACGCGCACGCACACAGCCGCGCCGAGCGACCCCGTGGCCTGTCCAGCGCGTGAAACACGCGCGCGTCCGGTCCCGGCGCTGGCATAGGTTCGGGGCGTGACAGTGGCAAGGCAGCACGTAACGGAAGCCCGCAGGATCGTCGTCAAGGTTGGGTCGTCCTCGCTCACCACCGCCTCCGGTGGGCTCGACGCCGATCGGGTCGACGCCCTCGTCGACGTACTCGCCAAGGCCCGCAGCGGCGGCGAGAAGGAGATCGTTCTCGTCTCCAGCGGCGCCATCGCCGCCGGGCTCGCCCCGCTCGGCCTCGCCCGCCGGCCACGGGACCTCGCCCGCCAGCAGGCGGCGGCCAGCGTCGGGCAGGGGCTGCTCGTCGCGCGCTACGCCTCGTCCTTCTCGCGTTACGGGCTGCGCGTCGGCCAGGTCCTGCTCACCACCGACGACACCAGCCGCCGCTCCCACTACCGCAACGCCTACCGCACCCTCGACCAGCTGCTCACCATGGGCACCGTCCCGGTCGTCAACGAGAACGACACCGTCGCCACCGAGGAGATCCGCTTCGGCGACAACGACCGGCTGGCCGCCCTCGTCGCACACCTCGTCCGCGCCGATCTGCTCGTCCTGCTCTCGGACGTCGACGGTCTGTACGACGGCGACCCCAGCAAGCCGGGCAGCTCACGGATCGAGCGCGTCGACGGCCCCGCCGATCTCGTCGGCGTCTCCATGGGCAGCGCCGGCAAAGCGGGGCTCGGTACCGGCGGCATGGTCACGAAGGTCGAGGCGGCCAGGATCGCCGCCGCCGCCGGCATCCCCGTCGTACTGACGTCGGCCGGCCGCGCGGGCGACGCCCTCGCCGGCCGCGACACGGGTACGTACTTCGGCCGAACCGGCCGCCGGTCCGCCGACCGCCTCCTCTGGCTCGCCCACGCGTCGACCCCGCAGGGCGCGCTGACCCTCGACGACGGCGCCGTACGGGCCGTCGTCGAGCGCCGCACCTCGCTGCTGCCGGCCGGAATCGCCGCGGTGGAAGGGGAGTTCAGCGCGGGGGACCCGGTCGAACTGCGTGACACGGCGGGCCGGGCCGTGGCCCGCGGTCTCGTCAACTTCGACGCCAAGGAGATCCCTCAGCTCCTCGGCCGCTCCACCCGGGATCTGGCGCGCGAACTGGGACCCGCGTACGAGCGGGAGGTCGTACACAGGGACGATCTGGTCATCCTGCATCCTTGACGTACGCCTGAAACGGCTGAAAGTCCGGCTTTTTGGAAGGGACCTTTACCGAAACCACCCCATGCCCCGCCCAGGGCTGGTCAACTTTGTCTCAGGGGTTAAAGGCGGGGTAGCAGTACGACGAACCAGCAACAGGAGGCCGCCGGTGAGACGAACGCGCCCGGGGGCGGGGTCCCTCGGGTCAGGAGGAGGCACCTTGCACGCCCGGAGGGCCGCGGGGGAAGAACGGACGCTGACCAGCGTCGGAGCCGGGGCGGACTTCGACGACTTCGACGACGTGGAGGATCCGGGCACGTCCCGGCAGACCCAGTCGCGCCGCGGTGAGGACCGCGCGGTGTCGAAGCTGTGGCACATCACGCTCAGCGTGTCGGGTTCGCAGGCGCCGCTCACCGAGGTCAGACGGGGCCTCGAACAGCTCGCCCACGACCATCCGTTCCTGCTGACCAGCAGATACGCCAACGACCACGCGGAGATCCGCTACTGGGAAGAGGCCAGGGATCTGCACGACGCCGCGGCGGTCGCGCTACGGCTCTGGGGCGAGCACCGGTCGAGCGCCAAGCTCCCGCCCTGGGAGATCGTCGGCCTGGAGGTCATCGACCGCGAGACGTACCACCTGCGGATCGCGGAAGGCTACGGTCCGCCGCCGGCGGCGCCGGTGGGCGTCCATCCGTTCTGACGGCAAGGACGACGGCGAGGACAGAGGCCGCCCTACACGGTGAAGGCCGCGGCCGTCTCGCAGTACGGGATACGGGGGAAGTGCCCGCAGCGCGCGCATTACTCTGCGGGCATGACCTCGCTCTCGCCGTACGACAACCTGACACCGGTCACCAGGACCGCCTACCGCGCACGCTCCGCAGCCGCCGACCTCGCCCCACTGCCGCGCTCGGTCAAGGACGACGCACTGCTGGCGATCGCCGACGCTCTTGAGGTCCGTACGCAGGAGATCATCAAGGCGAACGGTGAGGACATCGCGCGTGCCAGGGAAGCGGGCACCAGCGAGGCGATCATCGACCGGCTGACCCTCACGCCCGAGCGCGTGCGGGCCATCGCCGCCGACGTACGGGACGTGGCCGCGCTGCCCGACCCGGTCGGCGAGGTCGTGCGCGGCTCGACGCTGCCCAACGGGATCGACCTGCGCCAGGTCCGGGTCCCGCTCGGCGTCGTCGGGATCATCTACGAGGCCCGCCCCAACGTCACCGTGGACGCGGCGGCGCTCTGTCTGAAGTCCGGCAACGCCGTGCTGCTGCGCGGTTCGTCCTCCGCGTACGCCTCCAACACCGCGCTCGTGCGCGTGCTGCGCGACGCCGTCGGCGGGGCCGGGCTGCCGGCCGACGCCGTCCAGCTCGTTCCCGGTGAGAGCCGCGACTCCGTACGTGAACTGATGCGCGCCCGCGGTCTGGTCGACGTCCTGATCCCGCGCGGCGGCGCCTCGCTGATCCGTACGGTCGTCGAGGAGTCCAGCGTCCCCGTCATCGAGACCGGCACCGGCAACTGCCATGTCTACGTGGACGCCGAGACCGATCTCGACATGGCCGTCGACATCCTCATCAACTCCAAGGCCCAGCGCCCCAGCGTCTGCAACGCCGCCGAGACTCTCCTGGTCCACCAGGACATCGCCGCCGCGTTCCTGCCGCGCGCGCTGGACGCGCTCGCCGCGGCCGGGGTCACCGTCCACGCGGACGAGCGGGTGCTTGAGTACGCGCAGGCGGCGGGCGGCACCGAGGCCACGGTCGTCGCGGCGACCGCCGAGGACTGGGAGACCGAGTACCTGTCGTACGACATCGCCGCCGCCGTGGTCGACTCGCTGGAGAGCGCCGTCGCGCACATCCGGCTCTGGTCATCCGGGCACACCGAGGCCATCGTCACCACCTCACAGGCGGCGGCCCGCCGTTTCACCCAGTTGGTCGACTCCACGACCGTCGCCGTCAACGTGTCGACGCGGTTCACCGACGGCGGCCAGTTCGGCTTCGGCGCCGAGATCGGCATCTCCACGCAGAAGCTGCACGCGCGCGGCCCGATGGGGCTGCCCGAGCTGACCTCGACCAAGTACATCGTGACGGGCGACGGTCACACACGGTAGCCGGAAGGGGAATCCCGGGGAATCTGCACGGTCTCTGCCGAAAACGTCCTCCCCGGTCTACTCTGAGAAGGTGCCGGACGACGTGGGGGGCAAGCCGTTCCCGGACGGCTGGGAGCCTGACGACGACCGCGGAGGCGCGGACGAGGACTTCGCCTCCGTGGTGTTCGACGAGGAATTCATCCGGTCCGCACCCATTCATGAACCGACCGCCGTGGAGCGGCTGCTGGCCGCCGCGCAGGCGCGCGCGGACGCCGAGGCGGCCCGCGCCCGGCCCTACGGTGGCCCTCCGGACGACGAGCGTTACGAGGACGGCTACGGCCCGTCGGGCGAGTACGCCGACGAGCGGCTGTACGGCGGCGCGTACGACCCGGACGACCCCGACGGCGACTTCGGCCCGTACGGCCGCCACGGCGGCTCTCTGCGTCCCTACCGTGGCCGCGCCCGCTGGCACCGGCCCGTCGCCTGGGTCCTCGCCGTCGTGATGGGCATCGGGATGGTCGCTCTCGCGTTCACGGCCGTCTACCGCGGGGCGTCGGGCAACCGTCAGGACCGGGTGCCGCCGCCCGCCACGACCGGCGTCGACGCGTCGCGCGGCGGAGACGGGCCCACGACCTCGACGGAGTATTCGGTCCCCAAGGTCTCGGCCGTGCCGCGCAGCACGCCCTGAACCGCGTTCAGCGCCCCCGGAAGCCTCGCGCGTACCCCGAAAAGCGCTCTCCGACGCTCCCTGACCCATGTCGTTCTTGGGGACGGCGTCCGAGTTTATGTTCGGCCGAGCCGACCTAACCTGAAGGTATGGCAGGGCGCGGAGACCCACCCGAGGGCACGCCTGAGGGAACCCCCGGCGGTGGCGAGGACGAATTCCGATCCGTCGTCTTCGACGAATCGTTCGTCCGTGCTGCCCGGCTCCAGGAGTTCTCAGCCCGGGAGCGGATGGGCGACAACTCCCATGCCGTACGCCGACGAGCCCCCGCCGAGAGGTCCCGCGCCGGCTCGCTGACTCCCCGCAGGGGATCGGTCCAGGCGCTGCTGCTGGTGCTGGTGGTCGCCGTGGCCTTCGGTACCGCCGTCTATGTAGGTGTACGACCCCCGTACCGGCCGCCGTTCACCCGGTCGGCGGAACCGCTGCGTATGACGGTCATCCCGCTCGCCCCCGCCGGAGAGGTGCCGGGCGACGACCCCAGGAGTCTGCTGCGGCGCAGCCCCGCCGCGGAGTTCGGCACGGGTGCCTCCGGCATCCCACTGCCGCCGGCGCGCCGCACACCGCACTTCACGGAGAACGAGGTGATGGCCGCGCTGGCCACCGCCAAGGACTATCTCGTCGCCTCGTCCCTCGACCCGGACGTCCTCACCGGCACGCAGCGGCGCTCGGTGCGGATGCTGCTGGACCCGGGGCAGCTCGCCCAGTTCGACCAGACCTTCGCCGAGCCCGCCGACGACGGCAGGCACGCTCCCGTCGGCTGGCTGGTCCGTTTCGACCCGGAGAAGGTGGCGCTCGCCGAGTCGGCCGTCCGGGTCAGGGGCACGCTGCGGTTCGCCGAGTCAGCGCCCGGCACGATCGACGTGCTCTCGGACCACACCTTCGTCTACGCGCTCAAACCGGCCGGGAAGCCGGCGGGGGAGGACGCGTCGCTCTTCACCGTCCGGCGGACCCTGCACTTCCGGCTCGACCGCGAGGACCTGCCCCGGCATCAGGCCGAGCTGGTGACCAGCGAGGTACAGGCGGGACCGCAGGCCTGCTCCAAGGAGCCCCCGACCACCCTGAGACCCCTGCTGGCCGGGGCCAGGGCGACGCCCGCGGGACCGGCGGGCACCGATCCGTACGTGAAGGGACCGCCCTCCGCCGGGCTGTGCGGCGTCCTCGACAACAACGCACAGCCCCGCGACTGATCCCCGTCCGGGCACCGGCGGGCCGGAGGGGGCCCTACGGCTACTTCCCGTCGTCGGCGGGCTTGGCACCGTTGCCGTTGGCACTGTCGCCGCTGCTTCCGCTTCCGCCGCCCGCGTTGCCCGACGAGCCGCCCGTGAACCTGTCCCTGAGCTTGCCGCCGAGGTCCCCCGCGCCGCCGGCGATGTCGCCGACCAGCTTCATCAGCGGGTCCTTGCTGGTGCGGACCGAGTCCGCGTAATGCGAGGCGGAGTCACGGATCGAGTCGCTGACGGACGTGTCCTTGTCCTCCGTACGACGCGGGTAGTGCCCGTCCATGATCCGCTGGAAGTCGCGGCTCTCGCCCCACTTCTTCAGCTCGGCGGCGCGCACCGTCGTGAACGGGTGAGTACGCGGCAGCACGTTCAGGATCTTGAGCACGGAGTCCCGCAGATCGCCCGCCTCCTCGTACTCCCGCGCCTGCTCCAGGAACGCGTCGACGTTCATCTCGTGCAGATGATTGCCGCCCGCGATCTTCATCAGGCCGCGCATCGACGCCTGGGGGTCCTGGCCGACCAGCAGCCCCGCCCGGTCCGCGGACAGCTCCGACTTGCGGAACCACTCGCGCAGCGCCGAGACGATCGCCATGATCGCGACATTGCCGAGCGGGATCCAGGCGACCTTGAGCGCGATGTTCGTGAGGAACAGCAGTATCGTCCGGTAGACGGAGTGCCCGGACAGCGCGTGGCCCACCTCGTGGCCGACGACCGCCCGCATCTCCTCCTCGTCCAGCAGCTCGACGAGACCCGTGTTGATCACGATGATCGGCTCGTCGAGACCGATGCACATGGCGTTCGGCGTCGGGTTCTGCGCGACGTACATCGTGGGGACCTTCTCCAGGTCCAGGATGTAACAGGCGTCCAGCAGCATTGTGTGCAGATGCGTGAACTGCACGTCGCTGACGCGTACCGAGTCGGAGAGGAAGAGCAGCCGCAGGCTGCGCTCCGGCAGCAGGCCGCTCATCGCCTTGAAGACCGTGTCGAAACCGCTCAGCTTGCGCAGCGCGACCAGGGCGGAGCGGTCCGCGGGATGTTCGTACGCCCGTGAGGAGATACCGGGGAATCGCTTGCGCTGCCTGCTCGGCACGTTCTCGCGACTGGCTGCGTCGTGGCTGTCTTCGGTCATTGAATTCCCCTGTCCGTACGAGTCACCGGCTCGTCCCCCTGCCGGACCCCACCGTATGCGCTGCGACTACGGTTGTGCGGGGCCGCTGCGCGCCGTCGTCGACTTCAACGTCCGAGTCGGCGTGAGGGTGCCCGACGGGCCCGCATACGATGTGCGCGAAGTCTCCGCTCCCGATCGAATAGGTCCTGCCGAAGATGAGCCTCTACAGCACCGCAGCCAGCATGGTCACCGTCGCCGCCGAGGGCAGCGAGCACGGAGGCGGCCACGAGAGCCTCAGCGCGTACCTCACCGGTGGCGGCGCGCTGTTCGCGCTGCTTCTGGCGCTGTGGATCACCACCCGCTTCAACCGCGACCGCTGAGACGGGGCCGTTACGCCGTGCCAGTAGGCTCCGCAGGCATGGGAAATCAGGCAGCGCCGGCCGGCGCGGGACAGAACGGCAGACGCCGTCTCGGGGTGATGGGCGGGACGTTCGACCCGATCCACCACGGGCACCTGGTGGCGGCCAGCGAGGTGGCCGCGCTGTTCAACCTCGACGAGGTGGTGTTCGTACCGACGGGACAGCCGTGGCAGAAGAGCCACTCGGCGGTCTCGCCGGCGGAGGACCGGTATCTGATGACGGTCATCGCGACGGCTTCCAACCCGCAGTTCTCGGTCAGCCGTATCGACATCGACCGTGGCGGCAAGACCTACACCACCGATACGCTGCGGGACCTGCACTCCCTGCACGGCGACGCGGATCTCTTCTTCATCACCGGCGCTGACGCGCTGTCCCAGATCCTCAGCTGGCGGGACGCCGAAGAGCTGTTCGCGCTGGCCCACTTCATCGGTGTCACCCGGCCCGGACACGATCTGACGGACGACGGACTGCCCAAGGGCGGCGTCTCGTTGGTGGAGGTGCCCGCGCTGGCCATCTCGTCGACCGACTGCCGGGCAAGGGTCGCGCAGGGTGATCCGGTCTGGTATCTGGTGCCGGACGGCGTGGTGCGCTACATCGACAAGCGGCAGTTGTACCGCGGCGAATGAGCCACGGAGAGGGGCACCGGTGAACGACCAGCAGCCGTACGACCCGTACGACCCGTATTACACCCAGCCGCAGATCGTGGGCTACGACGAGTACGGGCAACCGGTGTATCAGCAGCAGCAACAGCAACAGCAGCAAGACGGGCAGCAACAGCAGCCCCAGGGGCAGCAGTACGACCCGTACGCGCAACAGCAACAGCAGCAGTCGCAGCAGCAACAGGGGTACGGCTACGACCCGTACGGCCAACAGCAGGCTCCGTACGACCCGTACGCACAACAGCAGCAACAGGGCTACGGCTACGACACCGGGCAGCAGCCCGCGGCGGTCGACACGACGCAGTGGAACATCCCGCAGCAGCAGCAACAACAACCGCCGCCACAGCAGCAGTCGGCACCGGTCGAGGAGCCCGCGCCGGCACCCGCGCCCGACGCCCCGGCCCCCGAGCCCGCCGTGCCGGGCCAGCGGCGGTCCGCGCCCGACGGTGACTACAGGACCGAGCAGTTCTCCTTCATAGAAGAGCCGGACTCCGACTCCGAAGACGTCATCGACTGGCTCAAGTTCACCGAGAGCCGCTCCGAGCGCCGCGAGGAGGCCCGCCGCCGCGGCCGCAGCCGCGTCGTCGCCCTGGTCGTCGTGATGGCGCTGGTGGTCGTCGGCGGCGTCGGCTACCTCTGGTACGCGGGCAAGCTGCCCGGCTTCCCGGCCGACGAGAAGACGCAGAACACCGCCACCGGCCCGCAGAAGCGCGACGTGATCATGGTGAATCTGCACAACACGAAGGACAAGGCCACCTCCACGGCGCTGCTCGTCAACAACTCCACGACCAAGCAGGGCACCACCGTCCTGCTGCCCAACTCCACCCTCGTCGCGGACGGGGAGACCGGCGCCACCGGCACCCTCGCCAAGTCCGTGGCCGACAGCGGCTCCCAGAGCACCCGCGAGTCCGTCGACACCCTCCTCGGTACCAAGATCTCCGGCACCTGGCGGCTGGACACCCCCTATCTGGAGAATCTCGTCGAGCTGGTCGGCAACATCGACATCACCACGAACGTCGAGGTCCCGGCCGCCAAGAAGGGCGAGGACCCGCTGGTCACCAAGGGCGAGGAACAGACGCTGAACGGGCAGGCGGCCGTCGCGTACGCCACCTTCCTGGGACCGGACGAGCCCGAGGTGAAACAGCTGGAGCGGTTCGGCGCGGTCATGCAGGGCGTCCTGCGGAAGATCTCGGACGACCCGAAGGGCGCGACGATCACCGTCGAGACGCTGGCGCAGATCCTCGAACCCCCGATGACCGAGCAGGACCTGGGCGCGGCGCTCGCGAGTCTCGCGGGCCACGCCAAAGTCGGCGACTACAAGACGACGGTCCTGCCGGTGGGGGAGGACGGCTCCCTCGGTAAGGAGGCGACCGACACCGTCGTCAAGGACGTCCTCGGCGGCACCGTCAGCGCTCCCGAGGAAGGCGCGGCTCTGCGGGTCGGTGTGAAGAACGCCACGGGCGACAAGGCGGACACGGACGCCGCCCGGGTCTCGATCATCAACGGCGGCTACACCTTCGTTGACGGCGGTACCGCCGATCCGGCCCAGGCGTCGCAGGTCACCTACGGTGACGCGAAGAACAAGGCGCAGGCGGAAGAGGTCGCCAAGACGCTCGGCCTGCCGGTGAGCGCGGTCAAGAAGGACAAGGCCCCGCCGAACGCGGATGTCCTGGTCACTCTCGGCGCGGACTACGAAAGCAGCTGATCAAAAAGCTGCGTGGGCTTGTCGGCGGTCCGTGAGACCCTGGGGGTCTCCAGACCGCCGACGAAAGCATCGCCTGTGACCGCCACGGACCGCTCCACCGAGCTCATCAACGCCGCCGCCCAGGCGGCGGCAGACCGGCTCGCGCACGACATCATCGCGTACGACGTCAGTGACGTGCTGTCGATCACCGACGCGTTCCTGCTCGCATCCGCGCCCAACGACCGCCAGGTCAAGTCGATCGTGGACGAGATCGAGGAGCGGCTGTCCAAGGAGCTCGGCGCCAAGCCGGTGCGCCGTGAGGGCGACCGCGACGCCCGCTGGATCCTCCTGGACTACGTCGACATCGTGGTCCACGTCCAGCACAGCGAGGAGCGGGTCTTCTACGCGCTCGAACGCCTCTGGAAGGACTGCCCGGAGCTGCCGCTTCCGGAGGACGCCGTCAAGACCCGTGGCAAGGGCGCCGAGCACGCGGACGCGAACGGCTCCATGGAAGGTGAGCTGAGCTGAACGGCGGCAGAGGCGGCAGAGGCCGCCGCGTCATCCTGTGGAGGCACGGCCAGACGGCCTGGAATCTGGAGCGCCGCTTCCAGGGCACCACGGACATCGAGCTGACGGAGACCGGCACCGCGCAGGCGCGCCGTTCCGCCCGGCTGCTGGCGTCGCTGCGGCCGGACGCGATCGTCGCCTCCGACCTCCAGCGCGTCGTGGCCACGGCCGGCGAGCTGGCCTTGCTGACCGGTCTCACCGTCAGCTACGACTCCGCGCTCCGCGAGACCTACGCGGGCGCCTGGCAGGGCCTGACCCACGAGGAGATCGTGGAGCGGTTCGGCGAGCAGTATCTGGCGTGGAAGCGCGGCGAGCCCGTACGGCGCGGGGGCGGCGAGCTGGAGACCGAGGTCGCCGACCGGGCCGCGCCCGTCGTGCTCCACCACGCGGACAAGCTCCCCGACAACGGCACGCTCGTCGTGGTCAGCCACGGAGGCACGATCCGCACCACGATCGGCCGGCTGCTCGGTCTGGAGGCGCATCACTGGGAAGGTCTCGGCGGGCTCTCCAACTGCTGCTGGTCCATCCTCGGCGAGGGTGTGCGGGGCTGGCGTCTTCAGGAGCACAATGCGGGGACGCTCCCAGAGCCGGTGCTCGGCGACGACGACTGACTTGATTTCACTTTCCGGCAGGCCGCAGGCTAAAGTTCTTCTTGTTCAGAGCGCGGAGCGCGAAGAACGCGAGGGGCTATAGCTCAGTTGGTAGAGCGCCTGCATGGCATGCAGGAGGTCAGGAGTTCAATTCTCCTTAGCTCCACACCCCGGATCCCGTCCTCCTTACGAGGGCGGGATTTCTCGTTCCGTAAAGCCTCTGTGTGATCATGCTGCCCTCCTTGCGCTGCCATGACAGAATCGGACCGCCGGAGGGGGAACGACGGCACGGATGGGGAGGAGAGAGCGCGATGCCCGTCAGCAGCATCGACCAGGTCGGTGTTCTGCTCGGGGCGACGGAGTGGGCTCCCGGCCTGAGCTGCCCGTCGTGCGGTTCGTTCCATGTGGCCCAAGTACTCGGCGACAACGGCGGAGTTTCCTACGTGTGCACGGCCTGCGGCCACAGCTGGAGCTGAGTGATGGGTGCGCACAGGAGAAAATGCGACTGGTGCGGCAGCGGCACCCCCATCGTCCGGGACATGGACCCGCTCAACGCCTCGTTCCAGTACTGGTGCGAGGAGTGCGCCCGCGCGCTGATCATAAAAGGCGACCCCATCGAGACGTACCGGGAGCTGGAGGGCGAGCCCATCTACGGCCGGCTCCTCGACGAGCACTGCGCGCTCAAGCGCTTCTACTCCTTCGCCACCGCCTAGGGAGTAGGTCCTAGCCGGCCGGCTCCTTCGTCCGTGCCCGTCTCTTCGGCCGCGTCGGCTGCGTGGCCACCATCACTTCCTTCGCCGACGGGTGGGCCGCCGGTGGCCGCTCCTCCCGGCCGACGGCCGACAGATACACCAGCAGCCCCAGCGCCATCGTCGGATAGAGCGCCGTGAGCGTCATCTGCGTCCGGTTCTGGTCGAGTTCGAGCCTTTCGACGGCGCCGTGCGGCACCCGCCACAGCGCGTACGAGTAGAAGCCCATCCCCGTCGCCGCCGCCCACTCCGCCCTCCCGTGCGCCACCAGGAGAAACACCATCGGGATACACCACACCCAGTGGTGCGACCAGGAGATCGGGCTGATCAGCAGTGCGGTGGCCGCGCAGGCGACGGTGGCCTCCGCCGTCCTTCCGCGCCGGGCGGCGGTCACCGACACCGCCAGCCCCGCCACGGCGACGACGGCGGCCACCGGGAGCCACCACAGGGAAGGATCGATCGTGTGCAGCACCCGCGCGAAGACCCCGCGCAGCGACTGGTTCGCGGCGGCCTCCACGCGCCCCACCCGGTCCGCCCGGAAGACGATGTCGGTCCAGAAGCGGCGGGAGTCGTACGGCAGGAGCACGGCCGACGCGAGGGTGGCGGTGAGGAACGCCCCGACCGCCACAGCGGTCTTCCGCAGCCAGGGGTTCCAGCCCGCCTCGCGGAACCGCAGCAGGCCGGTGATCAGCAGCATCACGGCGAAGAGCGCGGGGGTCAGCTTGACCGCCGTGGCGAGACCGATGCCGACGCCCGCCCAGCGGTGGCCGTCACGGCGTGTGAGGTCCCACAGGACCGCGATGCCGATCAGCAGATTGATCTGCCCGTAACGCAGGGTCGTCCACACCGGCTCGCACCAGACGGCCGCCGCCGCCACCCACAGCAGGGCGCCGGGCCGCACCGCCTTCCCGAACGTCAGCCGCAGCGACAGATGGACGAAGACGATGAGGAGCAGGAGATTGCCCGCCGTGGCGAGGGTGCGCATCTCCGGGACGCCCAGCAGCGTCAGCGGCGTGAACAGCAGTGCCGCGAACGGCGGATACGTCGTCGGGAGACCCGCCCGGGTCGCGCGCATCGCGTAGAGGTCGAGCCCGTCGAGCACCGTACGGCCCTCGGCCCGGTAGACCATCACGTCGATCATCGAGACCGCGGCGGCGCGCTGCGCGATCCAGAACCCCGCGAACGACAACAGGCAGACAGCGGCGCCGACGAGGACGGAACGACGGTCGGCGGTGACCCGCGCGAATACGGAGGTGAGTACGGTCACGAAGGGTGACAGTAGCAGCCTTATCGGTACAAATCGGAAACGATTTGGCGGGAGGGCCGAGGGACCGTGTAATGTTGGCACCGCCGCTGAGGGGATGCCCGAAGTGCGGTAGATCACAAGGGGCTATAGCTCAGTTGGTAGAGCGCCTGCATGGCATGCAGGAGGTCAGGAGTTCAATTCTCCTTAGCTCCACATCTCAGAAGTTCCCGTCCGGACACGTCGTCCGGGCGGGTTCTTCTCGTTGACAGCCCCTCGCGGAGGAACGCCGTGCCCAACTCGCCCACCGCGCCCGACCTTTGGCACCGGCTGCTCGGTGTGCTGAGGTGCCCGGTGTGCGGCGGAGCGCTCACACCCCCGCACGGCGTCCCGGCACCGTTCAAGACCCTCCGGCTCGTCAGGTCCCTCGGATGCGCCGAGGGCCATTCGTTCGACGTCGCCCGCCAGGGCTATCTCAGCCTGCTGACCGGCGGCGCGAACGCGGCGAACGCCGACAGCGCGGACATGGTGACGGCCCGGACGCTCTTCCTGAAGACCGGCCACTACGAGCCGCTCGCACGCGCGCTCGCCGGGACCGTCGCGGAGCTGTGCCCGCCGGACGGCACCGTCATCGACGCCGGGGCCGGCACCGGCTATTACCTCACCACGGTCATCGACGCGCTGCCCGAAGCCGTGGGACTGGGCCTCGACGTCTCCAAGTTCGCACTGCGCCGGGCCGCCGGGGCGCACCCGAGGGCCGGTGCCGCGACCTGGGACATCTGGAAGCCGCTGCCGGTCGCCGACGGCGCGGCCGATGTCGTGATCAACGTCTTCGCGCCCCGTAACGGCCCGGAGTTCCGGCGCGTACTGCGCCCGGACGGCGCCCTTGTCGTCGTCACCCCCACCGCGCGCCACCTCGGCGAACTCCCCGCGAGTCTCGGCATGTTGTCGGTCGACGCCGCCAAGGAGGACCGGCTGCACCGCACCCTGTCCGGGCACTTCCGGCAGGAGCGTACGGATGTGGTGGAGCGGGAGGTCACCATGACCGACCAGGACGTGCGGAACCTGATCCTGATGGGGCCGAGCGCCCACCACCTCAGCCCCGAAGACGTGCACCGGAGCGTCGCGTCGCTGGACACGCCGCTCGCGGTGACCGTCTCCTTCCTCGTCTCCGTCTACCGGCCGCACTGACGCCGGGACGGACGGCCTGCGGTGGCACGGGGCCCGGCCTCCTCAACAGAGGACGTGCCGGGACCGGCCTCCTTACAGAGGGCGTGTCAACGCCCGCTGCCCAGAGCCTTTCTGCCGCCCCCGGGCGGCAGGGCCGCCGGGCCTCCCTGCCGCGCGGGCCGCTGCGGCGCCGGCTGCTCGATACGGAGCGCGAGCGCCGGGCAGCGCCGTACGGCACGCTGGGCGCCGCCCCGCAGGTGCATCGGTACGGGGGCGTCGGCGAGCGCGGGAAAGCCGTCGGGGCCGAGCCGGATCAGCTGGGGCACGATGTCCGCGCAGAGGCCGTGCCCTTGGCAGAGCGTCCAGTCCACGGCCAGCTTCTCGCCGCTCGGGATGGACTCCTCGGCCGTCTCGTAACCGGGGCCCGGCAGCGGCAGCACGCCTGTGGTGTCGCGCCCGCAGCCGCCGTCCAGGACATGAGCGGCCAGGTCGTCGGTGAAGGCCGAGAGGGTGGACATGAAGAACCGCGCGGACCCGTCGGGGTGCTTGCACGCTCCCCGCCCTCGTACCGCCTGGGTCACCTCGCGCAGCGCCTCCAGGGCGGCGGGACCGCCCCCGTTCAGTACGTCGCTCAGGCCGCCCGCCGCGGCCGGCAGACCGAGCTTGCAGGGGCCGCACTGACCGGCCGTCTCGGCGGCAAGCCAGTTGGCCACCCGCAGCGCCTCACCCAGCGGGCAGGTCTCCGGGCCGATCGGCAGGATCGCGCCCGCGCCCAGCGAACCGCCCACAGCCGAGAGCGACTCGCGCGAGACGACGGCGTCGTGCGCGGCCACGGAGTCGATCCAGTTGCCGTGGTAGCCGCCGGTCAGCACGCCCTGGGGCAGCGGCGGCGCGCCGGCGAGCTGGAGGACGTACCGCAGCGGCACTCCCGTCGGCACCTCCACGACCATCGGGCGCGCGACGGCGCCGGAGACGGTGAGCATGACGGTGCCCGGCTCCGCGTCGAGCCCGGTGTGCCCGTAGCGGCGCGCGCCGATCCTGGCGCCGATGGCCAGCTGCGCGTACGTCTCCGCGTTGGACAGCAGCGTCGGGGCGCCCCCGACACCCGACTCGGCGGCCCGCTCACGGCGGCCGGGGGGCAGGGCGGGCCCGCCGTTGACCGCGCGGATGACGGACGAGGCCTCGCCGGAGACCATGCGCTCGGGCGTACGGACCACCCGCGCCCGCAGCTGCTGACCGCGCCGGTCGGACAGGCCGCGCTCGGCGAGCGCGGCCCGCATCGATATCTCGGTGGAGTTGCGGGTGACGGCGACGACCAGCGTGCGCGCGCCGAGCGCCTCGGCCGCCAACAGGGCGCCGTCCAGGATGAGATGGGGCGCGCGGTTGAGCAGCACCGTGTCCTTGCGGCAGGCAGGCTCGCCCTCGCTGCCGTTGATGACGACGACGGGGCGCACCCCGCGCCGGATCGACGCCTTGGCGACGGCACGCAGCTTCTTGCCGAAGGGGAATCCGGCGCCACCGCGTCCGCGCAGACTGATGTTCTCGGCGAGCTGGGCGAGCAGTTCCCCGGTCAACGGCTCCAGCGGCCCGTGCACCTTGAGGTGCATGGCGAGGTCGAGACGCTCGACGAGGTCGAATCCCTGTGTCAGCTGGGGAAGGCCGACGACACGGACTTCGGGGACATCGGGGAGAGGGGCGTTCACTGTCGGTCTCCTGCGGATGGGTACCAGGGCTCACCGGCACTCGGGGTTCCCCCGCCGTCGGCGGGAGGTTGCTGGAATGCTCCGTCCGACTGTCGGTAGAGGTCGGCCTGTTGGTAGAGGTCGGGTGCCGGGGCGGCGTCGGGCTGCGGATAGGGGGCCGACTGTAGGTACGTGTCGGAGGGCGGGTTTGTCTCAGCCGGCCGGTAGGTCTCCTGTTGCAGGTACGGAGACGGCTGCTGGTACGGGTCGGCCACCGGCGGCGGTGCGCCGGCGCCCGGCTCCTGGCCACGGGCCTGCGCGGGGGGCGGGGGCGACGGCGTCGGCCACATACCGGCCCCGGCCGCCGACGGCTCGTCGATGACCGGTATCTCCTCGGTCATCGGGATGCGCTCGGCGTACGGGACCTCTTGCGACGTCAGCGGGTTGCCGGGGCCTGCCGGGGCGAAGGGGGACTGCGAGGGGGCGGGCGCGGGGTCGCCCAGGGAGACCGCGCGGTAGCCGGCCGACAGCCTCGTACCGGCCCCGGCTCCGGCGGCCCCCGGGGCGAGGAACGTGTCCGCGAGCGGGTCCGGATAGGCGGCCTGAGCGGGAGCCGCGGTCGGCGGTGGCGGCGGGGAGGCGGCGTACGGCGCGGCGGCCGGGGGCGCGAAGGAGTCGGCGACGAAGGTGTCCGCGAGCGGGTCCGCGCCCCCCGGACGCCCCGCCTCGTAAAGAGGCGGCGACGGCGGGGCGATGCGCGGCGGAACCCGTGTCGCGCCCAGCGGTGCCGCTTCTGGGGAGCCGGACCGCTGGCGCGGGAACTGCCGCTCGAACTCGACCTGCGGCGCGTTCGCCGCGCCCGGCAGCGGATCGCGGGCCAGATCACGGCGCGCCGCCTGCTCCGGCTCGGGAGCCTCGCGTACGCCGCCGGTCAGCTTGAGGATCTTGTCGGCGATACGGCGCTGGAGAGGCCGGGGCAGCAGCCGTACGGAGACGGCGCCGATGACGGCGACGAGCGCCAGGCAGTACATGGTCGTCACCCAGGTCGCGGCGGCACGGCCCGCGTACAGGCCGTGCATCAGCGCGAAGCACCAGGCCGGATAGGCCAGCATGTGCAGCGCGCGCCAGCGGCCGGCGATCTTGCCGGGGAGGGCGAAGGCGCTGCGCAGCGCCCCGGTCGCGGCGGCGGTCACCATCAGGAAGCCGGCGAGCGAGCCGAGGCCGATCAGGCCGTTCGTACCGGTGATCCCGAGGCCGAAGGGGAGGACGGCACCGATCAGGGCGACATGGCCGAGGGAGACCTTCACCGTGGCGTGCAGCAGCAGGAAGCCGAGGGAGGCCATCGCGGTGAACCGGTGGATGCCCTGGGCGAGCAGCCGGTGGCGCGGGGAGAGCAGCAGCCGGTCGGTGGCGATCAGTCCCCAGGCGACAGCCGACGTGAGGGACACCAGCGACAGAACACCCGTGGTGAAGTCGAGCATCGCGCGGAACCCGTCACTCCCCGCGACGGCGAGGAGAGGCACGAGAACGATCGCGGCGACCGACAGTCCGCCTCGGACGGAACGGTTCATGCCCGGGTTCGGGGAAGGCGATGAACGGATCTTGCTTTGAAGTTTCATGGGGGCAACTCCGAATGGCTCGGCAAAGCGGTCCCGTTGCCGCATGCTAAGACGCTCCCTACTGGGCGGTTCGCCGTTTGCGGGTTTACCGGGGGGATTGAGCGTCAACTGACTCTGGGGTTGCCCCGGATAGGGTCGATACGCGGAGTAATTCGCGCGCCGAAGGTTCGATGAATCACATGTCGTCGATGGCCTGTTCCGGTCTCGAACGATCTTGTATGGGTTTCGAACGGCCCGCGCCGGTCCCGACCCCGATCGTGACCGCGATCCCGACCGCGATCGCGACTTCGATCCGTCGGCGCCACCGCCCCGGCAGGCGCCCGCCCCGGCCGCCTCCGTACGGAATCCGCCGTGCGTGCCGTGTGCCCGCTGCGGTACCCTGCTCGCATGCGTGCCGTACGCCTTCTGCTTAGCGAGCCGCGCTGATCAGACCGACGGATGACAGATCCGGTCGGAATCAGCGTGGCTGCCCCCTCCTGTGCGAGGGGTTTTTTCATTCCCGCGGCAGAGACGATCGATGGAGCTTCAGAGGACATGAGCGAGACGAATCCGGCCGCCGCCGGCGCGGAGACGACCACGACGACCGCGCCGCACCGCTACACGGCTGCCATGGCCGCCGACATCGAGGCACGCTGGCAGGACTTCTGGGACACCGAAGGCACCTACGAGGCGCCGAACCCGGTCGGCGACCTGGCCGGGGACCCGGCCGTCGTCGCGCGCCCCAAGAAGTACGTCATGGACATGTTCCCGTACCCCTCCGGGACCGGCCTGCACGTGGGGCACCCGCTCGGCTACATCGCCACCGACGTCTACGCCCGCCATCAGCGCATGAGCGGCTACAACGTGCTGCACACGCTGGGCTTCGACGCCTTCGGCCTGCCCGCCGAGCAGTACGCGATCAGCAGCGGCACCCACCCCCGGGAGTCGACCGAGGCCGCCATGGAGAACATGACGCGGCAGCTGCGCCGGCTGGGCCTGGGGCACGACAAGCGGCGCTCGATCGCCACGATCGACCCCGAGTTCTACCGCTGGACTCAGTGGATCTTCGTACAGATCTTCAACTCCTGGTACGACCCGGACGCCGACCGGGCCCGCCCCATCAGCGAGCTGGTCGCGCGGTTCGAGAGCGGCGAGCGCCCGACGCCGGACGGCCGGAGCTGGAGCGGGCTGACCGAGAAGGAGCGGGCCGACATCCTGGGCGAGTACCGGCTGGCATACGCCTCCGAGGCCCCCGTCAACTGGTGTCCCGGTCTGGGCACCGTCCTGGCGAACGAGGAAGTCACCGCCGACGGACGCTCCGAGCGCGGCAACTTCCCGGTGTTCAAGTCCAAGCTGCGCCAGTGGAACATGCGCATCACCGCCTACGCCGACCGGCTGCTGGACGACCTGGACGCGCTGGACTGGCCCGACGCGATCAAGCAGCAGCAGCGCAACTGGATCGGGCGCAGCGAGGGCGCGCGCGTCGACTTCCCGGTCGGCGACGTCGGCGCCATCACCGTCTTCACGACCCGTCAGGACACGCTGTTCGGCGCCACGTACATGGTCCTGGCGCCCGAGCACGAACTGGTCGAGAGGATCGTCCCGGCCGCGTGGCCCGAGGGCACGCACGACGTGTGGACGGGCGGCCACGCGACGCCCGCCGACGCCGTCGGCGCGTACCGCAAGCAGGCCGCCTCGAAGTCCGACGTCGAGAGGCAGGCCGAGGCGAAGGACAAGACGGGCGTCTTCACCGGCGCCTACGCGACCAATCCGGTAAACGGCGAACGGATTCCGGTCTTCATCGCGGACTACGTGCTGATGGGATACGGCACGGGCGCGATCATGGCCGTCCCGGCGCACGACAGCCGTGACTTTGCGTTTGCACGCGCATTCGAGCTGTCGATGCGCTGTGTCGTGGAGCCGGGCGACGGCCGGGGCACCGACCCCGCCGAGTGGGACGACGCCTTCGCCTCCTACGAAGCGAAGATCGTCAACTCGTCGTCCCCCGCCCTGTCCCTGGACGGACTGGGCGTGGTCGATGCCAAGGCGAAGATCACCGAATGGCTGGCCGCCGAGGGCATCGGCGAGGGAACCGTCAACTTCCGGCTGCGTGACTGGCTGTTCAGCCGGCAGCGCTACTGGGGCGAGCCCTTCCCTGTCGTCTACGACGAGGACGGCGTCGCGCACTCGCTGCCCGAGTCGATGCTGCCGCTGGAGCTGCCCGAGGTCGACGACTACTCACCGCGTACGTTCGACCCGGACGACGCGGACACCCGGCCCGAGACACCGCTGTCGCGCAACGAGGACTGGGTCGCCGTCGAGCTGGACCTGGGCGACGGCAGGGGCGTACGGCGCTACCGCCGCGAGACCAACACCATGCCGAACTGGGCCGGTTCGTGCTGGTACGAGATGCGCTACCTGGACCCGCGCAACACGGACAACCTGGTCGACCCGGCCGTGGAGCAGTACTGGATGGGCCCGCGCGAGGGCATGCCGCACGGCGGCGTCGACCTGTACGTGGGCGGCGCCGAGCACGCCGTGCTGCACCTGCTGTACGCGCGTTTCTGGTCCAAGGTGCTGTTCGACCTGGGCCATGTCTCGTCGGTCGAGCCGTTCCACAAGCTCTACAACCAGGGCATGATCCAGGCCTTCGTCTACCGCGACAGCCGCGGTATCGCGGTCGAGGCCAACGAGGTCGAGGAGCGGGAGGACGGCTACTGGTTCCGGGGCGAGAAGGTCAGCCGGCTGCTGGGCAAGATGGGCAAGTCCCTGAAGAACGCGGTCACTCCGGACGAGATCTTCGCCGAGTACGGCGCCGACACGCTGCGGCTGTACGAGATGGCGATGGGCCCGCTGGATGTGTCACGGCCGTGGGACACCCGTGCGGTGGTCGGCCAGTACCGGCTGCTGCAGCGGCTGTGGCGCAACGTCGTGGACGAGGCGACCGGTGAGGTCACGGTCGTCGACATCCCGGAGGCCGACATCGAGGTGGTGACGCTGCGTGCCCTGCACAAGGCGATCGACGGGGTCGGCCAGGACATGGCGACGCTGCGCTTCAACACCGCCATCGCGAAGATCACCGAGCTGAACAACCATCTGACCAAGGTGGGCGGGCCGGTCGCCCGCTCGGTCGCCGACCGGCTGGTGCTGCTGGTGGCGCCGCTGGCGCCGCACGTCGCCGAGGAGCTGTGGCGCAGGCTGGGGCACACCGGCTCGGTCGCGCACGAGGCGTTCCCGGTCGCCGATCCCGCGTACGTGGTGGACGAGACGGTCACCTGCGTCGTACAGATCAAGGGCAAGGTCAAGGCGAGGCTGGAGGTCTCCCCGTCGATCTCGGACGAGGAGCTGGAAGCGCTGGCGCTGGGTGATGCCGCGGTGGTCGCGGCGCTGGGCGGCGCGGGGATCCGCAAAGTGATCGTGCGGGCGCCGAAGCTGGTCAACATCGTGACCGCGTAGGCACCGGCGGGGTACACCGCGCAGACCGGCGGGGTACGGGGAGGTGCAGGGCTTTCCCTTACGGGCAGTTTGGGGGTTCCGACGGAACCCTCAGGCTGCCCTTTCCGTTTACGGTGGAGAGACCGACGTCGACACCGGAGAGGCATCCTCATGGAGGCCGTGCTTTTGATCCTGGCGCTGCTCTTCGTCGCATTCGTGGCGCTGGGCGTGTTCGTGAGCGTCAAGGCGGTCCGAGCGGCCAAGCGAGGCGTGGACCGTACGATCACGCAGGCCCGCCGGACGGTCGAGGACACCGCCCTGAGAGCGAAGAGCCTCGGGCAGACGGGCGTGACCGCCGAGCTGGCGCAGCTGCGGCTGTCGCTGCGCACGTCGATGCGGGCCACCCAGGAGGCGCTCCGGGCGAACGAGGCGGAGGACGCCTCGCTGGCGGAGTCGCTGAGCCTCTTCCAGCGGCTGAGTGTGTACGGGCACGAGCTGGACGACGAGCTCAGGCGGCTGGAGCGGGACCCGGACCGGGCGACGATCTCCCGGCGGCTCCCGGAGCTGCGGGAGCGTACGGAACGGATCACGAAGTCGGCGGATTCGCTGCGGTGGGCGGCGAGGGACCGGGCGCGGAAGTTCTCCGAGGACGAGCTGACGCTGCTGAGCGAGCAGATCGACGTCGAGTCGGGGGCGCTGCGGCACTGGTCGTCGGCGGAGCCGAACGCGGAGCCGGGCGCGGATTCGAATCTTCACTCGGGGCAGAACCGGCAGGCGGCGTCGGCTCCGCAGCCCCAGCCGATGGAGTGGCCGGAGCCCGAGCCCCCGACCGGGCCGCAGAGCACGGGAGCACGCGGCGGGCGGGCGGCGCGCCCGGAGCCCACACTCGCCGACCAGACCTGGCCCGATCCGCCGCCGGCGGGCGAAGGGCCGCAGGCGATCGAGCCGCCCGATCCCCGGAAGACCACGTATCCGTGGCAGGAGAAGTCGAGGCGGCCGGAGGCGACGAACTGACGCCTCACGCCCTGTAGTTGACGGGCGCTCGTGGATGATCGGATGGCCGGTGACCGGGTTGCGCGTGGCCGGACGGGGCACACGCATGTCGGTGGCGGGCCGTCAGAGGTGCGGACCCGTCGAGACCGGGCACGTCGGAGCGGGGAAGAGGGCGGAAGCCGATGGGGACCTCTTCGAATTCGGCGGGCGTGGCGGGGCCGGGCTGCCGACCGGTGGTCGCGGCGGGTAACCTCCCGCTCATGTCCCGCCATGTCGCGATCGTCACCGATTCAACGGCCTACCTGCCGCCCCAGGCGATGGAACGCCATGGCATCACCGCGGTGCCGCTGACCGTCGTACTCGGCGACCGGGCGCTCGAAGAGGGCACCGAGATCTCGGCGAGATCGCTCGCCCTCGCGCTGCAGAAACGGCGCTCCGTGACCACGTCGCGGCCGAGCCCCGAAGTCTTCGCCGCCGCGTACCGGGCAGCCGCCGAAGCCGGGGCGACGGGCATCGTCTCCCTGCATCTGTCGGCGGAGTTCTCCGGGACGTACGACGCGGCGGTTCTCGCCGCGAGGGACGCGCCCGTGCCGGTACGGGTGGTGGACACCGGGATGGTCGCGATGGCGCTCGGTTTCTGCGCCCTGGCGGCGGCGGAGACTGCGGAGGCGGACGGCACGCTGGACGAGGCGGTGGCAGCCGCCGAGAAGCGGGCGGCCGGGACGTACGCGTACTTCTACGTCGACACCCTGGACTATCTGCGGCGCGGGGGCCGGATCGGTACCGCGCAGGCGCTGCTCGGCTCGGCGCTCGCCGTGAAACCGCTGCTCCAACTGGACGGCGGGCGGATCGAGTTGCTGGAGAAGGTGCGGACGGCGTCCAAGGCGATCGCGCGCCTGGAGGAGATCGTCGCCGAGCGGGCGGGAGCCGGTCAGGTCGACATCGCGGTGCATCATCTCGCCGCGCACGAACGGGCCGCCGCGCTCGCCGAACGGCTGCGGGAGCGGGTGCCGGGTCTCGCGGAGATGCATGTGAGCGAGGTGGGCGCGGTGATCGGGGCGCACACCGGGCCGGGGCTGTTGGGGGCCGTGGTCTCGCCGCGCTGAGCTGCCGCACGAGGGCGGAATCGCTCGTTCGGGTGGCCGAGTTATCCACAACTGGTGAGTTATCCACGGTAATTCGACGGCTTCAGCGGGATCGGGCGGGAGTGCCTACCGTCTGGAGGCATGACTCTCCGATCACATTCCGTGACCAGCGGCCCCGGCCGTGCTCCGACGTCCGACGGCCGTGTCCGCGCTGCGCGAGGGGCGCACCACGGTCGGGGCAGGCCGTTCGTCTCCACCGCGCCGCGCTCGCGTCGCAGGCGCGCGGGGACGACACCTGCGACGACGGCCTTACGCCGCCGGGCCGACGCTCTCTTCGCTGCGGGGCCGGGCGCTGTGGCGGGCGGCGGGCTCGCCGACGCGGGGGCGGCTCGGGTGGCCGCCGCGGTGGGCGGGTCGGCTCCGGCTCCGGCACCACCTCTTTCGCCGACTCCGGTCGTGCCGGGGGCCGGGCGGCGCGAGCGGGTGTGGTCGGCCGTACGGGACCGGTTGCCGTTATGGGTGCAGCTCAGATGTGGGCTGGAGCCGAAGACGCTCGCCGCGCTGGTTGTGGTGCTGGTCGTCGCCGCCGTGCTGGCGGCCCAGCATTTCTGGTCCGGCCGGCCGCAGTCGGTCAGCGCTCCGGAGACGGTCCGTGAAGAGGTGGCCGTGTCCGGGCCGGTGCGGGAGCCCGCACCGTCGCCGGGGCCGGCTCCAACCGCCGCCGCCTCGTCGGGCAAACGCGTGGTGGTCGATGTCAGCGGCATGGTGCGCAGCCCCGGTGTCCACCGGCTGCCCGCCGGGTCGAGGGTCACCGACGCGCTGCGGGCCGCCGGGGGAGTCAGGCCCGGCGCCGATCTGACGGGGCTCAACCGGGCACGTGTGCTGATGGACGGTGAGCAGGTGGTCGTCGGCGGCCCCGCGCCACCGGGGCAGCCCGCGCCCGGCGCGGGCGCGGCGGGGCCGGGCCCAGGCGGCCCGGGTCCCGGCGGGTCGCCCGTGAGTCTCAGCACCGCCACTGTGGAACAGCTCGACACGCTGCCCGGCGTCGGCCCCGTGCTCGCGCAGCACATCGTCGACTACCGCACCCAGCACGGCGGATTCAGGTCCGTCGACGAGCTGCGCGAGGTGAACGGGATCGGTGAACGCCGGTTCGCCGACATCGAGCCCCGCGTGCAGCCGTGAGCCGCGCGGCCGTACACGCCGCCTCCGGGCATCCGCTGGGCGCCGCAGCCCCTCGACAGGAAGGCCCGGCCGATCTCCGGCTGGTCCCGCCCGCCTTGGCGGCCTGGGCCGCCGCCGCGCTGGCGACGGGCGCACCGGGCGACTGGATCGCCGGTGTGGTGCTCACCGGACTGGTCGTGGCGGGTGTGTTGCTGGTGCGGGCGGCTCTCGTGCCGAGGCCCGTGGCGTCACCGGTGGCGGGCCGGCAGGCGGGTGGTGGGCCGAGGGATGTGCGGCGGCGGGTGAATGGCGTAGCTGTCGCGGCCGTGCTGCTCTGTGCCGTGGCCGGCGCGGGGTCCGCGTGGCTGCAAGGCGCCGACCGGCACCGAGGTCCGGTGCCGGGACTGGCTGAGGAGTACGCACGCGTCACCGTCGATCTGACGGTCACCTCCGACCCACGCCCCGTCAGACCGCGCGTCCACGGCGACAGGCTCTCGTCGGCGGGCCTCGTCCTGGACGCGGACCTCACGCGCGTGACGTCCGCCGACGGAGCGGTCACCGCGGTCCGTACGCCGGTGCTCGTGTTCGCGGGAGCCGGGGCCGGGGCCGGGGCCGGGGCCGGGGCCGGAGCGGGGGACGGGGCGAAGGCGTGGCAGCGGCTGCTGCCGTCCACCGGGCTCCGGCTGGCGGGGCGGCTGGCGCCGTCGGCCGAGGGGGACGAGAGGTACGCGGCTCTGCTCCGCGTGGAGGGGCGCGGGCCGCCACAGGTCGTACGTCCGCCGACCGCCGTGCAACGCGCGGCGGGTCGGCTGCGCGCCGGACTGCGGGAGGCGACGGAGGGGCTCCCGGCGGACGCCCGCGCCCTGCTGCCCGGACTGGTGGTCGGGGACACCTCCCGTATCCCGCCCGAGCTGCATGACGCCTTCACGGCGACCGATCTGTCTCATTTGCTCGCCGTTTCCGGAAGCAACCTGACGATCGTCCTCGCCCTGCTCATCGGGCCGCCGGGGCTCGCGCTGAGGGCCGAGCGGCGCGGACTCGCCCCGCGTCTGGGGATCTCACTGCGGTCGACTGCTCTGGTCGGCGGGGCGCTCACGCTCGCCTTCGTGGTGGTCTGCCGGCCGGAGCCGAGCGTGCTGCGGGCGGCGGCCTGCGGACTGATCACCCTGCTCGCCATCGGCACCGGCAGGCGCAGATCGCTGATCCCGGCCCTGGCCGCCGCCGTGCTGCTCCTCGTCCTCTGGGACCCGGCCCTGGCCCGCAGCTTCGGCTTTGTGCTCTCCGTGCTCGCCACGGGCGCGCTCCTCACCATCGGGCCGCGCTGGAGTGCGGCGCTGCAACGGCGCGGGGTGCCGCCCAGGCTCGCCGAGGTGCTGGCAGCGGCGGCGTCGGCGCAGGCGGTGTGCGCGCCGGTGGTGGCGGTGTTCGCCGCGCGGGTGAGCCTCGTCGCCATCCCCTGCAATCTGTTCGCGGAGCTGGCGGTGGCGCCGGCGACCGTGCTCGGGTTCGCGGCGCTCGCCGTGGCGCCGGTGGCGATGCCGGTGGCCGAGCTGCTGGCCAGCTGCGCGGGCTTGCCCGCCGGATGGATCGCCTCGGTCGCGCGTACCGGCGCGGCACTGCCCGGGGCCGAGTCCGAGTGGCCCGGGGGCTGGCGGGGCGGGGCGCTGCTCGCGGTCGTCACGGTGCTCGTCGTCTACGCGGTACGGCGCATACGCGGCCACCCATGGGTCGCCGCCATGTCCGTGGTTCTCCTGCTGCTGGCCGTCCTGCGGCCGGTCCCCTTCACCCGGATGGTCACTGGCTGGCCGCCGCCGGGCTGGACGCTGGCGATGTGCGACGTCGGGCAGGGCGACACGCTGGTGCTCGCGGCCGGCGAGGGAGCGGGCGTGGTCGTGGACGCCGGTCCCGATCCCCTGCTGGCCGACAGATGTCTGCGCGACCTGGGGATCACCCGCGTACCGCTGCTTGTCGTCAGCCACTTCCATGCCGACCATGTCACCGGACTGCCCGGGGTGCTGCGTGGCAGGAGGGTCGGTGCCATCCAGACGACGACCCTTCAAGAGCCCTGGGAGCAGAGCGAGTTCGTACGGCGGACGGCGCGGGACGCGCGCGTCCCGCTGGTGCGGGCGATACCGGGGGAGCGGCGCCGGGTCGGGCCGCTCGACTGGCGGGTGCTGTGGCCGAGGGCCGGCCCCGGTCTGGGCGCGGGCGGGCCGAACGACGCGAGCGTCACCCTCTTCGTCCGGACGGCGGGCGGCGGTCCGACACTGCTGCTGCTCGGCGATCTCGAACCGCCCGCCCAGCAGGGCCTGTCGAGGGAACACCCGTCGCTGCCGCCGGTGGACGTACTGAAGGTCGCGCACCATGGCTCGGCCTTCCAGGACCCGGGACTGCTGCGGGAGTTGCGGCCCCGGCTGGCCCTGATCTCCTGCGGCAGGGACAACCCGTACGGCCACCCGTCACCGCGTACGGTCGGCGCGCTGCGGGCCGGGGGAGCGGTGGTGATGCGTACGGACACGGACGGCGCGGTCGCGGTGACCGGCGCGGGGGCCGGGCTGCGGGCGGTGCCACGCGGGCCGGGATGACCAGGAGAGACGACGAGGAGAAGGGACGTAACTGGATGTCAGGTACTTGCGGGTAGGTGATCGGCCAAACCCTCTGTGAGCGCCCGTGTTTGCCCTGAACGGCACAAGAGTGATCGAATGCCTAATCGTCAAGAGTCCATGTATTCGGCAACGATGTGGTGTCGCGCATGGGCGCCGAGTCCCGAAGAGCACGGGGGTGGGCTGGAATGTTCAGACGTTGGTTCGGTGGGCGTGGGGCCGTCGCGGCGGGGGCCGGGCCGCTCGCGGGCGTGGCGGTGCCACCCACGGCGGGGGTGCTGAGCTGCCGCGTTCTCGATCGCGGCGGCGAACCGGTCCAGCGGGCCGAGTTCGTCCTCAGCGACGGGTTCGGGCGGAAGGTCCTCGGCGGTGAGAGCGATCCGTTCGGCTCGGTCATGGCGACCGTCCCGGCGGGCGAGTACCGGCTCGCGGTCACGGCCGACGGCTATACGCCGTACCACTGCGATGCCGCGGTGAGCGAGAGCGCGCACGCCGGTCTCGGCGACGTGACCCTTCAATTCGCGACGCCACCGTCACTGCCCGATCCGGGGGAGTGGGAGATCGAGCCGACGCACTCCCAGATCGGCTTCACCGCGCGCCATATCGGACTGGCGCGGATCCACGGCCGGTTCAACGTGTTCGCCGGAGCCGTGCGGATAGCCGAGCGGATGGACCAGTCCGCGATGCACGTCATCATCGACGCCTCGTCCATCGACACCAACGTCCGGATGCGCGACGACCATCTGCGCTCGGCGGACTTCCTCGATGTGGCCAACTACCCGACGCTGGAGTTCTACAGCGAACGCTTCGTCCACCGGGGCGGCGGCAACTGGGCCGTGACCGGCGCGCTGACCCTGCACGGCGTGAGCCGTACGGTCACGCTGGACACCCGTTACCTGGGCATCGGCAGCGGCATGGAGGGCGAGACCCGCGCGGCCTGCCGTGCCACGACCGAGCTGCACCGTGAGGACTTCACGCTCACCTGGCAGACCATGGTCGCCCGTGGCATCGCCGTGGTCGGCTCCAGCATCTCCATCGATCTGGACGTCCAGATCGTCCGCAAGTCCTGAGTCCGCCCTGAGCCCACCGGCCGCCGTCCAAGACCTCCCGGGCCGCCCTCCGTCACTCCACGGGCGGTGCTTCGAGCCATCCCTCGTACTCGGCGGCGAAAGCGTCCAGCGCCACGGGGTCGAGCCGCGTCGTCGCGTCCTCGATCACCACCAGCCACTGCGCGTCCTCGGCGTCGTCCTCGCCGGCCAGGGCGTCGCGTACGAGCTGGGGCTCCTCCAACACCCCGAAGCGGTCGGCGAGTTCACCCGCCACCTCCTCGGCGGCGTCGCGGTCGGGCAGCACCAGTACATGTCGAACATCGCTCACCCGCCCATTCTCCCGCACCCGTCCGGCACGCGGAGCGCTGTCGGTGGGCCGTGCGATGCTGGACCGCGATGGCCACCAGGAAGACTTCCCCCGATGATCCGCTCGCCCCTCTCACGCTCGCCGTGGGCCAGGAGGACCTGCTGCTGGACCGCGCCGTCCAGCAGGTCGTGGCGGCTGCCCGCGCCGCCGACCCGGACACCGACGTGCGCGACCTCCCCTCCGACCAGCTCCAGCCCGGCACCCTCGCCGAGCTGACGAGCCCGTCGCTCTTCGCCGAACGCAAGGTCGTCGTCGTACGGAACGCGCACGATCTGTCCGCCGACACGATCAAGGACGTGAAGGCGTATCTCGACTCGCCCGCCGAGGAGATCACGCTCGTGCTGCTGCACGCGGGCGGTCCCAAGGGCAAGGCCCTGCTCGACGCCGCCCGCAAGGCCGGTGCCCGTGAGGTCCCCTGCGCGAAGACGACCAAGCCCGCCGAGCGGCTGGCCTTCGTACGGTCGGAGTTCCGCGCGCTGGGCCGCTCGGCCACGCCCGAGGCCTGCCAGGCACTGGTCGACTCGATCGGCAGCGATCTGCGGGAGCTGGCGAGCGCGGTGTCCCAGCTCGTCGCCGACGTCGAGGGCCCCATCGACGACGCCGTCGTCGCCCGCTACTACACGGGCCGCGCCGAGGCGTCCAGCTTCACCGTCGCCGACCGGGCCGTGGAGGGCCGCGCGGCCGACGCGCTCGAAGCGCTGCGCTGGTCGCTGTCGACCGGCGTCGCGCCCGTACTGATCACCAGCGCACTCGCGCAGGGCGTGCGCGCCATCGGCAAGCTCTCGTCGGCGCGCGGTGGCCGGCCCGCCGATCTCGCGCGGGAGCTGGGCATGCCGCCGTGGAAGATCGACAAGGTGCGACAGCAGATGCGCGGCTGGACCCCGGACGGGGTGGCGACGGCGCTGCGCGCGGTCGCCGAGGCCGACGAAGGCGTCAAGGGCGGCGGCGCCGACCCCGAGTACGCGCTGGAGAAGGCGGTCGTCACCATCGCCCGCGCGGCCCGCGCCGGCCGCTGAGGGTTGTCCCGTCCTCATGCCGAAGGCCCCGGTACGCCGTACCGGGGCCTTCGTCGTCAAACCTGGCCGGACCCGCACCCGCGTGGCGAACGCAGTCGTGCGCGGATCCGAAAGACACCGGTCAGGAGCGGTAGAGAGGGCCCGCTGAGTCCGTTCCGGCGGTTGGAATCAAGAGTGAGCAGACAGTCGCTCAGCCCTGGAGGGCGGCAACCTTCGACGCCAGCGCCGACTTCTTGTTGGCGGCGGCGTTCTTGTGGATGACACCCTTCGAGGCAGCCTTGTCGAGCTTGCGCGACGCCTCACGGACGGCCACGTTCGCCGTCTCGACGTCACCGGCGGCGACAGCCTCACGGGCCTTGCGGATCGCGGTCTTGAGCGACGACTTGACGGCCTTGTTGCGCAGGCGCGCCTTCTCGTTGGTCTTGTTCCGCTTGATCTGGGACTTGATGTTCGCCACGAAACGCCTTTTCAGGTTCGATGATCTTTGAATGAGCGTCCGCGCCGAGACGGCAGCAGACACAGCTGACCACGCTACCAGTGACCGCCCGACCGGCCCAAACCGGGCGCAGCCCCGTACCCGTGGGACGATGGAGCCTACGTATCGATCCGATGTCGACCCGAGACGAGACGCCGCGCGTCTCAAGAATCAGGACCCTGCGTGCCCGCGACCCCTACCAACGTGCCCGAGCCGAGCCGTACGGACCCGGCGCTGCTCCGTAATTTCTGCATCATCGCGCACATCGACCACGGCAAGTCGACGCTCGCCGACCGGATGCTCCAGCTGACCGGCGTGGTCGACCAGCGGCAGATGCGTGCCCAGTATCTCGACCGGATGGACATCGAACGCGAGCGCGGCATCACGATCAAGTCCCAGGCGGTCCGGCTGCCGTGGGCCCCCAACGAGGGTCCGGACAAGGGCACCACCCATGTCCTGAACATGATCGACACTCCGGGCCATGTGGACTTCACCTACGAGGTGTCCCGCTCGCTCGCCGCCTGCGAGGGCACGATCCTGCTGGTGGACGCCGCGCAGGGCATCGAGGCGCAGACCCTGGCCAACCTCTATCTGGCGATGGAGAACGACCTCACCATCGTCCCGGTGCTCAACAAGATCGACCTGCCGGCCGCGCAGCCCGAGAAGTTCTCCGAGGAGCTGGCGAACCTCATCGGCTGTCAGCCGGAGGACGTGCTCAAGGTCTCCGCGAAGACCGGCGTCGGCGTCGACGTCCTGCTCGACCGGGTCGTCAAGGACGTGCCCCCGCCGGTCGGTGTCGCTGGCGCCCCGGCGCGCGCGATGATCTTCGACTCGGTGTACGACTCCTACCGGGGCGTCGTCACCTACGTACGTGTCATCGACGGTCAGCTCAACAAGCGCGAGCGCATCCGGATGATGTCCACCGGCGCCACCCACGAACTGCTGGAGATCGGTGTCTCCTCCCCCGAGATGACCCCGGCCGACGGTCTCGGCGTGGGCGAGGTCGGCTATCTCATCACCGGTGTGAAGGACGTCAGGCAGTCCAAGGTCGGTGACACGATCACCTCCTTCACCAAGGGCGCGACCGAGGCGCTGGGCGGCTACAAGGACCCCAAGCCGATGGTGTTCTCCGGTCTCTATCCGCTGGACGGCTCGGACTACCCCGAGTTGCGCGACGCCCTCGACAAGCTTCAGCTCAACGACGCGGCCCTGGTCTACGAGCCGGAGACATCGGCGGCTCTCGGTTTCGGTTTCCGCGTCGGCTTCCTCGGACTGCTGCACCTCGACGTGATCCGCGAGCGGCTGGAGCGCGAGTTCAACCTCGACCTGATCGCGACCGCGCCGAACGTGGTCTACCGGGTGGAGATGGAGGACGGCAAGGAGCACACCGTCACCAACCCGAGCGAGTTCCCCGAGGGGAAGATCGACTCGGTGCACGAGCCGGTCGTCCGCGCCACGATCCTCGCGCCCAGCGAGTTCATCGGCTCGATCATGGAGCTCTGCCAGACCCGCCGCGGCACGCTCCTCGGCATGGACTATCTCTCCGCCGACCGGGTGGAGATCCGCTACACCCTCCCGCTCGCCGAGATCGTCTTCGACTTCTTCGACCAGCTGAAGTCGAAGACCCGTGGCTACGCGTCGCTGGACTACGAGCCCACGGGCGAGCAGAGCGCCCAGCTCGTCAAGGTCGACATCCTGCTGCACGGCGACAAGGTCGACGCCTTCTCCGCCATCACGCACCGGGACCAGGCGTACGCGTACGGCGTACGGCTCGTCGCCAAGCTCAGGGAGCTCATCCCGCGCCAGGCCTTCGAGGTGCCGATCCAGGCGGCCATCGGATCCCGGGTCATCGCCCGTGAGACGATCCGCGCCATCCGTAAGGACGTCCTCGCCAAGTGCTACGGCGGAGACATCTCCCGGAAGCGCAAGCTGCTGGAGAAGCAGAAGGAGGGCAAGAAGCGGATGAAGATGGTCGGCAGTGTGGAGGTCCCGCAGGAGGCGTTCATCGCGGTGCTGTCGAGCGACGAATCGTCCGGCAAGAAGAAGTGACCCCGGGCGTACGGCGGGTTACGGCCGGGGGGCGACGGGGAAGTGACTCGCGAGTAGGGCCGGTCGGGTCCGGGCGCTCAGGCGCGCGGCCCCCCCCGCCCATCACCCAAGGGTTAGTTATTAAAAAGGTTCCCCCCACCCCCAAACAAAACCGC